>JAMPIU010000001.1 GCA_023667845.1 Dehalobacter sp.
CGTCGGTGAACTCCTGCGGTTCCGCCTGCTGCAGTTTAAACTGCAGTCCCGGGGCTTGTCCCAACCCCTTGCCGTTGCCGGGCTTGGCCGATGCTACACCGGCGCAAAGCCCGATGATTAATGCCATTATTACTACTACCAAGAGTGTTTTTCTCAAATTGGTCATTCCTCCTTTTTGTTTAATAATTAATTATACGACAAGGTTTTAGTTTTTCGAGGGTAGATTTCCCAAAATCTTTTATTTATAATTCGATATCAAATATTATAATTTTTTGATGCCTTTTTCCTCATTAAATAAAGCCAGCGTTCCGTATTATCCAAGTGCTGTACACTGATTATTTCAAAATGCCGCCTGCATGACGTTTCAAAAACATCAGTGTTCAAATATTCAAAAAGTTTATCCCTTCCCCTGGTAAGCCGCCGGAACATGGAATCATCAGGTGAAACATATTCGACCACTAGTATATCTGTGGTAATTTCAGCTGCCATATCTAATATCTCGTCCAGAGGAACCCGCTCAGTAACCAGCATGTGGTGGATCACAGCCAACATAAATACCGCGTCAAAACTGCCGCGCGCCCGGTCAAGAAACGACTGGCACTCCATGTTTCGCCAGCCTGTTGCCGGGCTAGGTCTGGTGATATTCACCACCAGCGGCAGTATATCAAGTTCTTCCTTGCTGGCTTTTCTCCATACTCTGCCAACCACTACCGGGTCGTAGTCTATCGCCACCACAGCTGAGCCGCTCCTGGCTGCTATAGCGCTGAAATATCCTGTATTGCAGCCGACATCCAAAACCATTTTTGGTCTGCATTTTACCAGCATGTTTTCTATATAATTCTTTTTTGCTCCTATATGTTCAGTGGTGTAGTTATTGGAGCTCATGTAATCAGACCATGCAGAACTTTTAGAATCCTCCGGTTTTAATCTTTTAAGATATTTGCGAAGCTGGCTAAAAAGTGATTTTAAAATAAATTTCGCTTTCTCAATGTCGTCCAGGCATTTCTTATGATATATGGCAGGGTCGTTTTTTTTATCTCCTGCCGCCAGCCAGGTTGGGATGGATACAAGTGTTAAAAAAGGAGTCTTTAATCTTTTAATCAGGCTAAGCAGGCGGTATGCCTCTTCAGGCTCGAGGCCGTCGCGCCTAGTCAGAAAAACCTGGTCCAGCGGCAGACCCAGGTGCTTGTTGATTAAAAGAGGCAGGAGAAAAGTGCGGACAAACTGGGCATATGGAGACCAGATCGGGTCGCCTTGGTCCCTTCGTTCTACTGACAACAGGTCTATAAATACTGGCCTGCAGCCTCGAAAAAGAATGTTGTACGGCGTCGCGTCCTTGAGCCCGAAATCTTCTTTAAGCAAATCAACGGCAAAGTCAAGGGTAAGGCATCCCGCAGCATGAAGCATCTCAGCAGGCCATTCATATGGGAAGGATTGAAATGGTATCCTTTCATGTTCTACAACAATGTTGGAATTTTCAATAAAGTGACCAATATTTCCAACTCCGTGCCAATCCTTTATTAATTCATTATCCAAGATGGTTGTATTTACCAGATTGCCAAATTTAATATATTTATCTGCCACAGCAGAACTTAAAAATTCTTTCAGATCTTGTTCTCCAGACTTATTAACAACTCTGATTATACGTCCGTCTATGTCAAATAAACGTCCTGCCGGATCGCGGAAAGACATGTTATCAACAGATTCAATTACATTATTTTTCCTCATGACTTAACTCTTGCCCGTTATCACTTTTTTTAAATTTTGAAAATACACCCGCAATAAATTTGCGGAAATAAAAAGCCATCCCTATAAATGCCGAAACCAGTAGCTGCCAGATCATTGACCCGGACCCGGGGTCAATGTAGCAATATGCCGGCTGAGCAGTAGCTA
>JAMPIU010000002.1 GCA_023667845.1 Dehalobacter sp.
GACCGACCGCCTTGGCCGCCTCCAGCTGGGTATATTCAATTGAATCAATGCCCCCTCTAATAATTTCAGAAATATATGCTCCTTCAAAAATAGAAAGGATCAGGACCCCGGCCCAAAACCTGTTGTCCACACCCCAGGCAGTGCCGATGATATAGAAAAACAGGTAAACCTGCATGATCATCGGCGTTCCCCTGAAAAACTGCACATATACTTTTGAAAAATAAGAAATGGCCAGGATCCTTGAATTATTCGCCAGAGCAGATAAAAAACCAAGCAGCAGGCTCACCGCCAGGCTGGCCAGGCTAAGGGCCACGGTTGCGGCAAAGCCCTGGGCCAGCCTGTACCGGAAGGACCACAGGAAGCTGAAATCAAACTCCATTCCCAGGCGCTTGATCGAAAAAAGAAAGAACAACACGAAAAGGACCACTGCGATAATGATATTAAAAACTTTTGGGAGCAAAGCCTCTTCGTTTTCGCTGTCCCTGATAAAAAGCCTGCGCATTGGCATGTTTTACCTCTTATTTGTTTAAATCTGAAAAGAACCACTCAAAGCCGTTCCTGTCAAAGGCGTCCTTTTCATCTTTCAGGTATTTTTCAGTAATTGCGTCAAACCCTTTTTTAGCATAGAACTCATCTATAAACGCGTTTATTTGATCCAGGAGTTCCTGATTGCCCTTTTTTATTCCCACACCCCAGTACTCGACACCCTGGAAGGGTATGAATACCGCTTTTGTAGTATCAGGGTTTTTCTTGTTATTCCTGTAAATAGTCAGCTGGTCATATATAAACGCGTCTGCCTTACCCTGGGCAACCTCTGTAACACAGGCACTTTCGTCCGGGAACGGTACGATTTTTGCCTTTGTCAGGTTTTTCTCGGCATAGATTTGCCCCGTTGAGCCGGTCTTGACAGCAACTACCTTCCCTGCCCGGTTCAGGTCCTCTGCCTTGCCGACGTCCGACCTGCTGTTTACAAGCAGGGCCAGGAGTGATTTTGCGTAGGGTCTGGAAAAGTCTATCTTTTCCAGCCTCTCTTCCTTTATCGTCATGGAGGAAACAACCATATCGACCTTGCCGGTCTGCAGCGCCGGAATCAGTCCGTCCCAGCTGATATTTTCAATCTTTACCGGCCTGCCGGCATATTCGCCGAAAGCTTTTGCAAAATCAACGCTTACACCGGTCGGGTTGCCGTGTTCGTCCTTTGTTTCAAATGGTGGGTAAGCCAGTTCCATACCGACGACAAGTTCATTTGATTTTTTCTGTGCGCATCCGGATATGATTAAAACACTGCATATAAGGATTATAAGTGTAAAAATCGACTTTTTCATTGAGTTCTCCCCTGTCTCCCAGTTTGATTTCCTTTCCAAAATGGACTGTCCATCCCGTACCTTCCTGCTTTTTGCCGTGAATCATATATGGTCGTCGCTCATGACACGCAGAACCTCAACGCACCTCCTTATAGAATACTATCAGATTGTTGAGTGCATCAACATGTAAAATTTTTAATCCGTAATGGAAATAAAACAGCCGGAAGTGCTCCGCCGGCTTCTTCAAGTTCACATGTCATGCTTTTAACAATAAGACTCTATTGCATTTACAGGGCATGCCTTCGAGCAGCTCCCGCAGACATCGCATTTATCCACATCAATTTCGTATCCATCTTCAGTTTGGTATACTGCTTTAAAATTGATTGCTTGGCATATTTCTTCACATTTACCGCATTTGATACATGTTTGCGCATTAATTTTCAACCCTTTAAACCGGTCAGAAAAATTTCCAAAATTAAAATGTTCTCTTATAATCTTGTGGTCACGGCTGATGCAGTCATAATCATAGTTGTAATAATCACCCTTGAAACTATAGATGCAGAATGAAACCGTATCCGGATATTTGATG
>JAMPIU010000003.1 GCA_023667845.1 Dehalobacter sp.
CTGCCCTGTGTAAGGGTTTACACTTTTTACACTATTTACACTGTTTTCTGATAGTGCCAAAAGGCGAAATGACTGTAACCCTTACGCAGGGCAGGAACTGGCTGGTTGTTAAGGTGCAGCGTTTCAGGGCAGGCTTTGCCCCTAAGTATAGCACAAATGTTCTGTTTCGGGAAGGGGGGGAATAGCTGATAGGTGATAGCTGATAGCTCATAGGCGATACCCGTCCACTACGTGGCGGGCACAGGTAGAAAAAGATGCTAAGACGAAATGCCTGCCGTGAAGATGGTTGGTATGCCCGCAAGCGCTTACAGCGCCGGGGTGCTGTGCAAGATCGGAGAGAAAAAAGATTAGTCGGCAGAAAAATCGAATAAGAAATGATTACGAACCACGTGTGCACATTTAGTTTACTTTTCTATCGATATTATTTCTTGAAATCTTCAGTTGTCTTACTAAATAGATCCTGAATGTATCTCAGGATTTAAGTTGTTACCGCAAAACCGGCACACCTTTGCATCTGGCAAAATTAGCTCAGCACAATGCGGACATTTTATTCGATAGTCAGTTTGGGTGATCTCGATTTTATTCATTTCTGATCGAGGATTATTCTTTTTACCAACAATTGCCATAATTAAAAATACGGCTACAGAAGCATAATCTAATATCGCCATAAAAGAAATGGCATCAATTCCAAATCCGGCCCCTATTAGAAGTCCGAAAACAATTATTCCCAGAAGTATCAATATCGGAATCCATTTCCAACCTCTGAGACCTGCAATAACTGCCAATGAGACCTGCAAAACAAATAACCACATATCGAGCCTCCTGATAAATACAAACTCTAGTAACCTATAAAAATTTCGCACCTTACCGACATGTAAAATTGTAACATTGAAAAAAACCTCAATCGACATTGCCAGGATTATACAGTTCAATCATACTTTCCAGAAGGATATTAGTCATTTCTCGGTTGGTAAAAAAACTAAATTATCACATTGCTAAGACCGGATGACCGATTAATGGGCATTGAAAGATTTGAACCTTCAAGGACGGCGCAACTGGGATTGTTTTAATCGGAAGCCACCCCCTTTAATTCCCCCTCCACGGAGGGGGTCGTGACCTTAAACTCCCTCTTTAGACTGCTTGCGGCCCGCTTGCGGGAGGGGACGGCGAAACCGGGGGGTGACTGCTTGCGTGCCGAAGGCGTGGGGTCCTCGCCCCGGATCGACCCAAGCACTGCTCTAAACAAAGCGGGGGGGGGTGCTTCGCGACACCGACAAGAACGGAGGTTAAAATTGCAAATTGACAGTTAAAATCCTATATTGGTTGACAAGGGTTCATCGGGAAACTATACTTTTTTTATCGCGCAAAGGAATGAATGGCAGTCGACTTGAATGGAAATGAAGTTTTAATCAAAAGTAAAAAACGTGTTCAACAACACGGAGAGGTATTCACGCCAAAAGAAATAGTAGATGCGATGGTTACCCTTCCTGGTTTGAGCGACTTTATAACCCAGGTTACCACAAGCGTCCTTGAGCCTTCAGTAGGTGAGGGCGCCTTTCTCATCAACATTTTGGAGCGAAGACTTCAACTTCTAATTACAAAATTTCCTGACGATCTTGTAAGATTCGAAAATTACGCTCTTCTCGCCATTTCAAGCCTATATGGGGTTGAGCTTTTAGAAGACAATGTAAAGAAATGTGTAATGAATCTATATGTTTCTTTTCTTGATTTTTATAAAGATTTTGCTGCAAAATTCAATAAGACCCCCAAAAACGACGTTTTAGAAAGCGCAAAGACGATTATTGCGATCAATATTGTTCAAGGGAATTTTTTGAAACGCAAAAAAAGCGATGGGAAACCGATTGTATTTAGTGAATGGGAACCTCTCGGATTAAAAACAAATACCAAACATATCAAAGTTATCAGAACTGATCACACTCTGCAGGATATCTTTGACCACCGCAAAATTCCCCAGGGAACTGTTTACACTTATATTCCTGAGACAAAGCAACTAGGTTTGTTTGATGATCCTGTTGAACAACCCATCTTACCAGTGTACAGGTATCTTCCCGTTGTTATCGCAGAGGTTTACAAGCAAGAGATGGAGGAAATTGAATCGTGAATAAAACTATCATCGCCCCTTACCGCCGACTTGACCTCAAGATCTATGGCTATCACCTTCCTCAGCTCTCCACGCATCAAGGCAGCGTCAAGGTTGGCGAAACCAACCACGAGGATGTCAATACCCGTATCCAACAGCAAACCGGTACAGTGGGCGTTCAACCAAGCCTGCTCTTCACACGGAACGCGGTAAGGAGCGACGGCGAACTCTTCCACGACCGTGACCTGCACGCCTACTACCGTCAGCGTGGAATCAAACGTACTCTGCTCAATAATCAGGCTTCCGAGTGGTACTATTTCGGAGATGTCAACCGTGCGGAAGAAATGACCGACGATTACATCAGCCTCGATTACGATGCTGTTCAAGTGAGCGAAAAAGAAACGGATTACATCCTTCGCGCTGAGCAAGCTCAGGCAGTGGCAAGCACTCTTAAGTATTTTCAGGATCCCATTCACGGCTCTGAATTTCTGTGGAACGCCAAACCCCGTTTCGGAAAAACCCTGAGCACATACGATCTTGTCCGCAAGCTAAGAGCTAAAAATGTCCTGATCGTTACCAACCGTCCCGCTATTGCAAACTCCTGGTATGACGATTTTGAGAAGTTTATCGCCTGGCAGGAACCAGGAATGAAGTTTGTCTCTGAGACGGATGCCCTTTCAAGCAGGCAACCGATGGCACGGCAAGAATTTCAGAAATATGCCCGTACCCATATCAATGAAACTATTTTTATTCGTTGTGTCGCTTTCATTTCACTGCAAGACCTTAAAGGTGCAAGATTCGCTGGTGGTCCCTACGACAAGCTGGAATGGGTTGAGGGAACGAAATGGGATCTGTTGGTGATTGATGAGGCACACGAAGGCATCGACACACTCAAAACCGACCGTGCCTTTGATAAGATCAAACGCGACTATACCCTGCACCTTTCCGGCACTCCTTTCAAGGCAATCGCCACCGAAAAATTTCAAAGCGAACAGATTTTCAACTGGTCATATCTCGATGAGCAGGCTGCCAAAAACAGCTGGGAAGAAAACGGAACAGACACCAACCCCTACGAGAGCCTGCCAACGCTGAATCTTTTCACCTATCAGATGAGCAAAATCATAGAACAAGAGGTTGCCAAAGGCATCACCCTCGATGACGATACCAACCTCGACTATGCTTTCGACCTGAACGAATTCTTCAGCACCAAAGATAACCGCACTTTTGTTTATGAAGAAGACGTAATACATTTCCTCGACAACCTGCACACCGGCAAGTTCCCCTTTGCCGAAAAGGAACATCAACAGGAACTCAACCATACTTTCTGGCTGCTTCCGCGTGTGGCTGCCGCCAAAGCCATGGAGAAATTGCTCAATAACCATCCATTTTTCAAGGATTACGAAATTGTCCTGGCTGCCGGTGACGGCATCAGTCTGATTGACGATGAGGATATTGAGAACATTGAAGAAACAGCCGAAAACGCAACCCGCAACAGACGCAGTTACGATCGCGTTAAAGAAGCGATTGCCAATCACCCACGCACAATTACGCTTTCAGTCGGTCAACTGACCACGGGTGTCACCATTCCGGAGTGGACCGCGGTCTTGATGCTCAGCAACATCAAGTCACCCGCCCAATACTTCCAGGCATCCTTCCGCGCCCAGAACCCCTGGGAATTTCAGGATGAAGAGACCGGCGCGTGGTTCCGAAAAGAAAACGCCTACGTTTTCGACTTCGCACCTGATCGCACGCTGGTGCTCTACGATGAATTCGCCAATAACCTGACCGATGAAAGCGTCAGAGCAAGTGAGTCAGACCGCCAGGTAAACATCCGCGAGCTGATCAACTTCTTCCCGGTTATTGCCGAAGATGATGAAGGCAGCCTGCGGGAGATCTCACCAGAAGAAGTGCTGACCATCCCAAGCCATATCAAGGCTGTCGAGGTAGTGAAGCGCGGTTTCATGTCCAACCTGCTTTTCGCCAACATTGGTGCCATTTTCTCTGCTCCCGCTGAACTAAGAGCCATCCTCGATAAAATCTCACCGGAAGCCAACAAACGCCTGGCAGACAAACGCGAGATCAAAGTGACCGATCCGATGTTGAATGAGAAGGGTGAAGTTGAAGTGCCCAACGAAGTTGTGGTCAACACCACCCACGGCTTATTCGGTCAACCAATTTACAAGACAGATGTTGAAGCAGCGCTTGAAAAGTTCGCAGATATTACCAACAGGGATACCGCCGCCGAAAAGATTTCCAAAGAACTTGTCGGCAAACTGAAAGATGGTTTCACACGGACTGCCCAGGAATTGAACCTGCCAAAGAAAACAATTGATAACAACACCAAGGCGGTTGAAAAGATTTTAACGCAAAAAGTTGAAGAAAATCTCTACCAACGCGATGAGAGGCTCCGGAAAGCAAAAGTCGAATATGAACAGAAAATCGAGCAGAACACCAGCCAATCTGCCCGGGAGAAAATTGAAGAGCTCTACAAAGCAGAGGTAACCTCCATCAATGAAGTTCTGCAGACCGAGATCCAAAAGAGTGCGGCCGAAGCCACGCAAAAGGTGGTTGGTAAGCACTTGGAGCAAAAGGAAGAAGACAAGAAAAAAACCACTGAAGATGATGTGCGCGATCATTTACGCGGTTTCGCCCGCACCATCCCGGCTTTTCTGATGGCGTATGGTAGTTCGGATACCACCCTGGCAACCTACGACCAAAATATCGACCCTGCCACCTTCATAGAGCTCACCAGCATCACGCTGGACGAATTCGGCAAGCTGCGCGACGGTTTTGACTACATCGGCAAAGATGGGCAGCAAAAGAGCGTCCCAAGTCTCTTCAACGAGAGTGTTTTCAACACCTCAGTCAAAGAATTTTTCAAGATCAAAGAAAAGTTAGCCGATTACCTGCACGGCGGGAATGAAGAAGACATCTTCGATTACATCCCGCCCCAGCGCACCAACCAGATTTTCACCCCCCGCAGGGTGGTAAAGATGATGGTCGATTTGTTGGAGGAGCAGGATCCGCAAATATTTAAAAACAAAGAGACCACCTTTATCGATCTTTACGCCAAGAGCGGTTTGTATCTAACCGAAATCGCTAAACGCCTCTTTATAGGCTTGCAAGAAGAGATACCAAATGAGGATGAACGCATCCGCTGGATCCTGGAATGTCAGCTTTTCGGCTGCGCCCCCAGCAATATCATCTACAACATGGTTAAGAATTATGTTTATGCCGGCTTCCCGGAGATAGAGGATAGTAACCTGCTGGAGCTCGACCTGACCGAAGCAGCCAAAGACGGCAAAGTCAAACAGGTATTGGCAGAAAGGTATGGAAAAGAAATGAAATTTGACGTCATTATCGGCAACCCTCCGTATCAGGAGAGCGATGGGGGCGCACAAGCAAGCGCAACTCCACTTTACAATGAGTTTATTCGGGAGTCGAAAAATCTCAATCCCCGATATCTATCGATGATTATACCTGCGCGGTGGTACTCCGGTGGTAAGGGGCTAAACCAGTTTAGAAATGATATGTTAGCTGATAACCATATTCGTATTTTACATGATTTTATTGACGCCTCTGATTGTTTCACTGGTGTTGAAATCAAAGGAGGAGTTTGTTATTTTCTCAGGGACAGAGAGGCTAAAGGAGACTGTAAAGTATTCACACATATTGGAGGAAAAGTCGTTTCTGTTGCTGAACGACCACTATTGGAAACTGGGGCGGATATTTTTATAAGGCATAACGAAGCCATACAAATACTTCATAAAGTTGCAAAATTGCAAGAGATTAGCTTTTCGACAATTGTTCGGCCTGCAATGACGTTTGGGTTTAGAACATACTATAAGAATTTTTCTAGCAAAAGTAAGATGAACCAGTTTGTTAAAGTGTATGGGAACCGTTCGCAAGGCTACGTTGAACGAGATAAAGTCAAACGAGGAATCGACTGGATCGATAGATGGAAAGTTATTGTTCCTGAAGCTATTGGTATTGGAGATATGCGTGTTGATTTATTGAAACCAATCATCTCAGAACCTGGTTCAATAAACACTGAAACATACATTATGAACGGACCATACTCAAGCGAAGATGAAGCAAAAAACGTATGTTCTTACATAAACACAAAATTCTTTCACTTTCTGCTTGGATTAAAAAAGAACACGCAACATACCACCCAAAGCGTTTACACTTTTATTCCTTTGCAAGATTTCACATCAAGTTCAGATATTGATTGGACAAAATCCAGTCCGGAAATTGACCGACAGCTATACAAAAAATATGGTCTAGATAATGAGGAAATCGCTTTCATTGAATCAATGATTCGACCAATGGAATAAAGACTGAACTCCCATCAATTTTTTTATTGAAGGGGTAAAAAGGAGTTTTAACATTGAAAGCAACAGAAGCAAAGTTATTAAAATTTATAAGAAAATCACCCCAGTTTGTAATTCCAATTTATCAACGTTCTTATTCCTGGTCCGAAAAAGAATGTCGGCAACTTTGGGATGATATTGTGCGAGCCGGTGAGGATGAAAAAATTAATGCACATTTCATTGGTTCCATTGTTTATATTGAAAAAGGAATTTATCAGGTTACAAGCCAATCGCCGATATTGGTTATTGATGGTCAGCAGAGACTCACAACAGTTTCCTTATTGATTGCTGCATTGGCAGAAAAACTAGACGCTCTACCAGAAGATGAACAGGAAATTCTGGAAGGATTTTCTCCCAGAAAATTGAGAAACTATTATCTGCGAAATCCAGAAGAAGATGGAGAGAAGTATTACAAGCTTATCTTATCAAAAACTGACAAAGACACTATGGTTTCAATAGTTGATGAAAAGGAAGTTCCAAAAGACTACTCCTTTAAAATTTTCGAAAATTATGAATTGTTTAAATCATGGTTAGATGAGTATTCGGATCGGTTGGAAGTAATATGCAAAGGAATCGCAAAACTTATCGTCGTTGATATAGCCTTAACCAGCGATCAAGATAATCCACAACTGATATTCGAGAGCATGAATTCAACAGGGAAAGAATTAACCCAAGCTGATCTCATTCGAAATTACATTTTGATGGGTCTTGATATTAAGCAGCAGACCTACTTGTATGAGAATTTCTGGAGGCCGATGGAAATTGATTTTGGTCAGGAAGCTTACAATTCAGATTTTGATGGCTTCATGCGTCATTATTTGACGGTACAGACTGGGAAAATACCCCGAATAAATGAAGTATACGAAGGCTTCAAAGAGTATGCTACTTCGATGAAATTCAAAAATTTCACCATGAGCATGATTGTAGAGGATATAAGAAAATTCTCGAAGTATTTCTGCAACATGACATTGAGGCAAGAACCGGATAAAGAGCTTCAATCAGCGTTCAATGATATTAAGGAGTTGCGGGTTGATGTAGCCTATCCAATGCTATTAGAGGTCTACGATGATTATGCATCAGGCTTTCTGGCAAAAAATGATTTTGTCCAAATATTGCGGCTGGTTGAAGCTTACGTTTTCCGTCGAAATATTTGCTCCATTCCAACCAACTCATTGAATAAGACCTTCGCTACTTTTATGAAATCTGTCGATCGAATGCGTTATTTGGAAAGTGTGAAAGCTCAATTTATACTACTGCCTTCTTATAGAAGATTTCCTAACGATATTGAGTTTAGAAAAGAACTACAAACTAGAGATGTATATAACATCCCACGAAGAAGTTATTGGTTTAAAAGAATCGAAAACTATGACCGCAAAGAACAGGTTGAAGTAGATCAATACACGATAGAACATATCATGCCTCAAAATCCCAACTTATCCGATGAATGGAAAGCTGCGTTGGGTCCTGAATGGGAAAGAATCAGAGAAACATGGTTGCATACAATCGGTAACCTGACACTAACAGGATACAATTCCGAATATAGTGACAAACCGTTTATCGAAAAAAGAGATATGGAGAACGGTTTTCGTGATAGCCCAATCAGGTTCAACCAGTCTCTCAGGAACGTTGAAACCTGGGACGAGCAAGCCATTATTGAAAGAGCAAAACAATTAAGTGATCTTGCATTAACAGTTTGGACTTCTCCAAAGCTGGCAGAAGATGTTCTTGAAAACTATCGACCAGATTCAACAGAAAAGTCGGCAAACTCAATCGAAAATTTTGCTTATCTTTCACCAGGGAACAGTTCTTTTGTTGAAGAGGTAAGATATCTTTTCGATGTTCTCAGAAAAGAAATTTTAGCGATCGATTCTGTAGTCGTGGAAGAATATCTGAAGTTATATATTGCGTATAAGGCAGAGACAAATTTTGTTGATGTGGTTCCTCAAGCAAAGCGACTAAGGCTTTCTTTGAATATGCCTTTTGCCGAGATAAATGATCCAAGACGTATTTGCAAAGATATCACAAATCTTGGTAGATGGGGCAATGGTGATGTGGAAGTGGGTTTTTATGACATCAAGGACCTTCCATATATTATGAGTCTTATCCGCCAGTCATTTGAACGACAGATGGTTAATTCGATTTAAATAGTTAAATAAATCGCAGACAATAGATTTTGTACAAAACAAGTATCGTTAAGGTAATTATCTTTGAAGCAGATAAGCCAACTCTAGTTCTTTCATGGTCTTTTGACCATGAAAGGCTTTTGACCGCAGGGCTCCAATGACAGAACCGAGGACCTGTAGATTAGAACTCCAGGGCTGGCGGGCGGATCACCACGCTGCGCTCGCGATGACAAGAGAAGAAACTTTGCGAGGAGCTAAGCGAGGTGGCGTATTTCGCTCTACAGAGTTCATGCACTACTTACTGCAACGCTTGATAAAAAAAATTGCCTATAGTCTCAAAATATGCATTTGTAATACCAAAAGCGGCAGGGTGTTTGGTGATGATGTATTTTGTATCTTCTGAATTGGCTGCCAAGAATCCACCTTTATCCGTGAAACTTGATTTTTGACCAGCAATGGTGTGCCAGTAATCTGAATAACCTTGACCCATGAACACCACCACCTTGGGTTTGTATTCCTCGATCCTCGTTCGGATGTGTTCGGCACGCCAGGGAACGCAGTAATCCCGATAGGTTTTGCGGTCTTTCAAGAAAGGTAAACTTGACCAGAGGTTGTAACCCCAATGATTTAAACTAGGAGAAGGAAGCGGCAGCAACTCTACCAGGCAGGTTTCTCCGGTTTTTCGACCAATAAGATCTCTTTGGTAGACTCTGACATCTGGTGTTGCGGAGGGCAGCCCCTTTGAAGCCAACACTATTCTCGCCTGCTGCATCCATGTTCTCTGCAATTTAACAGGGTCTTTGAAACACTGTGGGAAACCGATTATTCCGTGAAATTGGTAAATATCAACGAGTTCTGTCTCACCAAGCTCGACCCAGGCATTAAGCCTCTTTGTCACCTGATCCAGATCATTCCCACCACCTTCCTCCATGCCAATGAACCAGTAATCTCCTGAATAGTTACCTGATCCGTAGAAAGTAGATATGAAATGTTGGAGCAGTGTTTCGTTTAGCTCGTCTATCATGAAGTGCCTCCAATTCCCTTAGGAAATCATTATAACCGTCCACACCGAAGGGGAGGGCTGAACACCTGGTTCTTTCATGGTCTCCTGACCATGAAAGGCATTTGACCGAAGGTCTCCATTGA
>JAMPIU010000004.1 GCA_023667845.1 Dehalobacter sp.
AGGAAGTTTTGTTCCAGGATCTCGATCAACTCGGGCGCTTTCTCATGTTTAGCCTGGTGCAGCGCCAGCTTGAATTTCGGATTTAAGTCTGCATGTGTCTGCGGTTGGCCACCAGCGTTGGGATCTAGATGCAATCGCAGCCATTGGATGGCCGTCTTTTCATTGGTGACGAACAAGGAAAGCTGAACTACCCCATTCGAATCCATCACCGCCCGATCGTATTCGGTCACCTGCTCGGGTAGGAAGTACATGCCGTCGCGCAGGACTAAGCGCTGGTGCAGCCCGGCATAAAACTCGGGAGCAGAAATAGGCACCATCACTCCACGCTGTATGTGGAAGGCGACCATACGATCAAAGAGGAGAAAGGCCTGGCGCTCTGCGTTAACAATCAATTCGCCCTTAAGTTGGTTCAAGACTGGTAGTTTGCCGAGGTGGTACCGAACAAATTCCCAAACGCCATCCTCATCCCCTGCTTTTAGGTTGAAGTTTTCTTCTAACTTGCCGTTCGGTTTATAGGCTGTAATGATCAAATCCTGTTTTACCAAGTTTTGTACAGACTGTTTATAAGTCTCTTGTTGCTTATCCAGTGTTCGCACATCGGCTACAACAAATCCAGCCTGCTGCATACTTAACTGAATGGCATTCCAAACGGAGTTTTGCGAGTTGTGAAACTCAACCGTAATCCACCTGCCAGGACGTATGACGCGATAAAGTTCTTGAAAGGCCGAATACATTAACCTCTCGTAGTCTGCCAGCGTTCTATTACGTCCTTTATCCATCACAGCTTCTGGGTCTCGGGCAGTTAATACTTTCAACCATGATTCCCAAAAATAATTTAACTCTGAGTAATGCAGATTGTTTCCAAATGGAGGATCAATAAAAATGTAATCTACTGAATTAGCGGGAAAACTTGATGTGTTTGTCGTTGATTGACAAGTGATTACAGATGCTCCATTGCGACCGGGCATACGCAACTTTATGAGACGTTCGAGCTTGTGTGTCATTGAGTAAGATGGTGACACTTCTGAAATAAGTGACCCAACAAAAAGGGTGCCAGAAAAATAACGATTCACCTGAGAAAAGTGGTTTGCGGAATATCGATTCATCTTGGTAAAACCAAGACAACTCCCCTGAATGAAAAATTTTGCAAAATTAGATCCTGCTTTTTTCAGATCTAATTTTGACCATAATTTTGCGTATGCTATCAATGCTCGGCGAAAATAAAAATGGTGAAGGTGAGTAATACCTTTTAAGTGGTATCCATCCTTTCCTTTTCTTTCGCCTTCCAACATTTCGCTTGAAGGGAACCAGCCTGGAACATCAATTCTTTCGGTTTTTTCTAGTACATTCAAATCTTCAACATCTGGCTGTTTTTCAAAACGCTTCTTCCCGTACTGGTAACTTATCAGAACGGGCTTGTATTTAACAAGCTTATGCATCCGTTGAAGCGCCTGATCGTAATAGGAAATCCATACTCTTTCCAGACTTTTTTTGTCTAATTTGGTTTCACAAGCAGAACACTTAAAACTATCATTCACAGCAAAAGAATCTTTATTTACAGCTATATCAAAAAATACTAACTCTCTTCCACATTGCGGACAAGTGAAAACCTCGCTCCAAACTGTAAAGTTGATGCGCGCCTTTACCCGATTGGGGTCGTCACAGTGGGGATGCCAGGTTTCATACATCCAGCCGCATTCCTGCTCCACTTCCTTCAGAATGCGTTTCGCCTCGCGCTCGAAGGCGGCGGTGTCCACGGGAGTGTTGTAGTTGTATGCAATGAACGTGGCAGCCGGCGAAAGGTCATTCAAGACAGCCTTGCGCGCGCCCAGCCGGGAGATGGCTTTCTCGCCGTCCCATACTATTCCTT
>JAMPIU010000005.1 GCA_023667845.1 Dehalobacter sp.
AAGCAGAGGTCAAACCGCCTGATTTTAAAACGCTTGATGCAATTTTAGTCACCCATGGTCATGACGATCATTTGGGAGATGCGGTCGAACTGGCCAGGCTGACCGGGGCAGTCCTGATCTCCAATTTTGAATTATGCCGGTATGCGGAGACCTTTGGGGTGAGGGTTCATTCCATGCATATCGGGGGTAAGCACGTCTTTCCGTTTGGAACTGTAAAGCTGACTCAGGCCGTTCATGGTTCCGGGATCGAGCAGGCTGACGGAACCTGTCTGTATGGTGGTTTGGCCTGCGGTTTTCTGCTTCAGCTCGAGGGCAAGCAGCTTTACCATGCCGGGGATACCGGTTTGTTCGGGGATATGAAGCTTATTGGCAGCCTGACGGAAATCGATCTGGCTATGCTGCCGATCGGGGATAATTTTGTGATGGGGCCGGAAGATGCGGCCGAAGCAGCTCAGATGCTCCAGGCCAAAGTCGTGGTTCCGATGCATTACAATACATTTGAGGAAGAACAGCAGGATGCCAAGGCCTTTCTCGCGCTGCTAAGCAGAAAAGCACCGGAGAGCAAGGGAATGATTCTTGAGCCGGGACAGTATATGAAGTTGTAGAATCTAAAGGGCATTAATGCAGCGCAGAATCATATCAAGAAAGCTGGAAGACAAAGCAAATTTATGATATAAAAACCGATATTGATCATAAGATTAGACAGATAGATATGTTTCAAAGAAAATCCTGTAACCTTACAGGATATTTTTTGCTTTTCAGGGCAAAAATAGACTGTAAGGAGATGAAAACAGAATGAGAACCAAAGATTGCGCGAAAGAATGCATTTATGCTGTGGACGGCGTCTGCCGTCTGGAAAACAACCATGGGCTGAAAACTCCCGAATGCCCCAACCGGGACGGTTCACTGGCCGCAGTCTCCATACTCTGAACAGGAGCGTTAAAGCATGAGAGAAAACATCACCAAGAAAAACACAGGCAATACGAAAAAAAAGGATAACAGGAAGAAGAGACCAGACTTCATTGAGGAAATGAAAATGGAGATTGCTTCGGAACTTGGCATCATCCAGCAGGTCCAAAACGAGGGCTGGGATTCCCTGTCTCCGAGAATTTCCGGGAAAATAGGCGGAAAGTTGTCTCAAAGATTAAAACGGATCAATAAATAAAAACTACTATATAACAACAATTAGTTCAAAGCCTCACCATGTGATATAATTAATGAAAAAAACAGGTGAGGCGTTTTTATTTGACAAAGACAAAGCATCAGCAGATTCTTAATTTTATTGAGGATCTCGACATAGGGAGCAAGGTATCAGTCCGGTTTATTGCCAAAGAGCTTGATGTCAGCGAAGGGACTGCTTACCGCGCAATTAAAGAAGCGGAGAACAAAGGGTTTGTCCGTTCGATCCCGAAGGTTGGGACACTGCGGATTGAAGGCGTCAAAGAAAAACAGATTGAAGATCTTACGCTTCAGGAAGTAGCCCAAATCGTGGAAGGGCTTGTTATCTGCGGAGAGAACAGGCTGACGGAATGTCCGAATAAGTTTATTATTGCGGCGATGGAACTGAAAGATTTAGCGCGTTATCTGGAAGAAGGCGCGCTCTGTATCGTCGGCAACAGGACAGATGCCCAGCTCCTTGCCTTGAAAAATAATGTTCCTTTGCTTATTTCCGGAGGCCCGGGACCTACGGAAGAGGTCGTGGCGCTGGCCAAGAGCCTGAATTCGGTGATTATCATTTCCCCGTATGACACCTTCGTAGTTACGACGATGATCAACCGGGCGCTTTTTGACAGGCTCATCGGCAAGGAACTATTGCTCATTGAAGATATCATGGTTAAGGATGCGAAGGTTCTGGAAGACAGTGCTACGATCGGAGACTGGTATAAGCTTTCGCAAAAGACCGGACACAGCCGCTTCCCGGTCATCGATAGCCAGCATAACCTACTCGGTATTGTGACCGCGGTCGATGTCGCCGGCGAAGGCGTCGAGGTCAAGATCACCAAAGTCATGAACAGGAATCCGCTGACCGTCGGAAGAGACGATCCGGTTACCCATATCTCCCGCAAAATGGTCTGGGAGGGCTGGGAGATTGCGCCCGTACTTGAAAACGGCAAGCTGATCGGAATCATAAGCTTGCAGGATGTACTCGAGGCTTTTCAGCAGATCCAAAAGCAGCCTCAGTTCGGCGAGACCGTGGATAATCTGGTTTTAAGCGGCTTTGGTTATGTGGAAGAGTCTGAATACCTGACCATTCGGGGCGAAATCACGCAGTTTATGGTGAATGAATTTGGTTCAGCCAGCTGCGGTGTTCTGGTAACCCTGATGAATACGGCGGGTTACATTGCGCTCCGAAAAAAATACCGCTTGGATGCGATCACAGAAAATTTCAGCTTTTATCAGTTCCATCCGGTTCCGGCCGGAACAGTCGTCAGCATTTCGGCCAGACTGTTGCTCGTAACAAAAAAGAACTGCAATATTGAGATTGAAGTTTTCAACGATAACGGAGTCCTGGCTAAAGGGATGATGACAGCCCGGATGGGGGATAAAAGATAGGCTATGTTCACACATCTTCATGTTCATACCGAATACAGCCTTCTGGACGGCGCGGCCAGAATCAATGACCTTGTGCATTCCGCTGCCGAGCTGGAAATGCCGGCGCTCGCGATCACTGATCACGGCGTGATGTACGGCGTGCTGGATTTTTATAAAGCCTGCGGCAAACAGGGAATTAAGCCTATCATCGGCTGTGAGATCTATATGGCTCCGGGAAAAAGAACGGAACGGGTTCTCGGCAAAGATGACAAGAACTATCATCTGGTCCTTCTTGCCGAAACGAACGAGGGCTATCAGAACCTGGTGAAAATTGTCTCGCAGGCCAACGTGGACGGCTTTTATTACAAACCCAGGGCCGACAAGGAGCTTTTACAGCAGCACAGTAAAGGTTTAATTGCACTGAGCGCCTGTCTGGGCGGAGAGATCCCGGAGTACCTGATGCAGGACAATCCGGCCAGAGCCAGAGCGGCGGCGATGGAGTATCTTGATATTTTTGGTCCGGAACACTTTTATCTGGAGCTGCAGGATCATGGCATCACCGATCAGAGAAAAGTTAATGCCGGCCTCTGGGACCTGCACCGGGAGACGCGGATTCCGCTGCTCGCGACCAACGATGTCCATTATATCCGGAAAGAAGATGCGTCGGTTCAGGATATCCTGCTGTGCATCCAGACCGGAAAGACGCTGGCCGACAGCTCCAGGATGAGCTTTGAGGGCAGCGAGTATTATCTGAAAAGCAAGCAGGAGATGAATTTGCTTTTTGGGGAGACGCCCGAGGTTTTACGCCAGACGAATGAGATTGCGGAGCGCTGCAACGTCAGCTTTTCGTTTGGCCAGCATTATCTGCCGGTGTACGAGGTTCCGGAGGGCTGCACCTTGGACGAGTACCTGCGGGAATTATGCTGGAAGGCGTTCCCGGTGTTCTACCCCGATGCAACGCCGGAACAGCGCGAGCGGCTGGAATATGAGCTTGGGATTATTACCCAGACTGGTTTTTCCGGGTATTTTCTGATTGTGTCCGATTTCTGCCGGTATGCCCGGGAGCATGATGTTGCGGTCGGTCCGGGGCGTGGTTCGGCAGCTGCGAGCATGGTTGCGTACTTGCTCGGCATCACCTCCGTGGAGCCGTTGCGCCATGATCTTCTTTTTGAACGTTTTTTAAATCCGGAAAGGATTTCGATGCCGGATATTGACATCGACTTTGACCCGGAAGGCCGGGAAAAAGTCATCAAATATGTGACGGAAAAGTATGGGGAAGAGAAAGTCTGCCAGATTATTACGTTTGGTACCATGGGTGCCAAGGGCGTGCTGAGGGATGTCGGAAGAGTCCTGAATATACCGCTCAGCAAAGTCGATAAAGTTGCCAAAGCTGTTCCATTCGAACTGGGCATGACGCTGGAAAGGGCGCTGACCGTTTCTCCGGAGCTGCAGAAAATGGTTAGGGAAGAAGAGGAAATCAAAAGGCTCTATGAGATTTCAAAATCGCTGGAGGGGATGCCGAGGCATGCTTCCACGCATGCTGCCGGCGTCGTGATTGCCAGGGATGAATTGACCAGTTACCTTCCGCTTCAGAAAACTTCCGACGGGCTGCTGATGACCCAGTTCCCGATGAAATTGGTCGAGGAGATCGGACTGCTGAAAATGGATTTCCTGGGCTTGCGGAACCTGACGATCCTGACCAAAGCCCAGGCGAATATTGGGAAAACCCGCGGTATCCGGCTTGATCTGAATCATTTGCCGCTGGATGACCAAGCGACCTATCAACTGCTTTCCGAAGGGAACAGCACAGGCGTATTTCAGCTGGAAAGCGGCGGCATGCGGGCTATCTTAAAAGATTTGAAGCCCAGTTGTTTTGAAGATATTATTGCTGTGCTCGCTCTGTACCGTCCTGGTCCGATGGAACAGATTCCGGAGTTCGTGCGCCGAAAGCATGGCGGGCAGATCAAGGTCCTGCATCAGAAAATGGAAGAAATTTTAAGACCGACGTACGGGATTATCGTCTATCAGGAACAGGTCATGCAGATTGCCCAGAATCTTGGCGGATACTCTCTTGGACGAGCAGATCTTCTGCGCAGGGCCATGGGGAAAAAAGACAAGAAAATCATGGCCGAAGAAAGGCAGAACTTTATCTATGGCCTGCAGGACAGCGGCGGCGAATGGATTGTGCCGGGAGCGCTCCGTCTGGGTATAGGTGAAAAGGAAGCCGAAGAGATTTTTGATCTGATGGCCAAATTTGCCGAGTACGGATTCAATAAGGGCCACGCTACGGCTTATGCGATGATCTCTTACCAGACAGCCTATCTAAAAGCGAATTATCCGCTGGAATACACCGCGGCGCTGCTGAGTTCCGTGATCGGCGCATCAGATAAAGTCACTTTTTATATTCAGGAGGCCAGGAGCAGTGGCATTGAGATTCTGCCGCCCGATGTCCAGTACAGTTACCGGGATTTTACCATTGAACACGGAGCGATACGTTTTGGACTCGAGGCGATCCGCAATGTCGGGACACAGGTGGTTGACAGGATCATCGCCGAAAGAGAGAACGGCCCGTTTACCTCATTTTATGATTTTATTGTACGCATGGATGCTAAAGTTCTGAACAAACGAACCCTGGAAAGTCTGATTAAGGCCGGCGCATTTCAGTCACTGTGCAGCCGCGCTCAGGCTATGAAAGTCCTGGATCAGGCCCTGGAGCTGGCCCAGAACCGGCAAAAGGACAGCGAATCCGGCCAGATGTCTTTGTTTGATCTCGATCAGGACCTCGATGAAGGGCTGGTTATGCCTGAAATACCGGAATTCAGCGAGAACGAGATCCTGAAGATGGAGAGGGAGTATATCGGTATATATCTCACAGCCCATCCGCTTTATTCCGTGAATGACCTGCTCAGGAAAATCACGAGTTCAGAAATTGCGGCCTGTCTCGAAAATACGGAAGAAAAAAAGGTCATTCTGGGTGGGATAATAAATTCTTATCGGCAAACAATAACGAAAAAAGGGGAAATGATGGCTACCTTCTTACTGGAGGATCTGACCGGAACGATTGAGGTTCTGGTATTTCCCAGATTGTTTCCGGAAGTTGTCAGGATGGACAACGACCATATTGTGGTTGTTCACGGTCGTTATTATGTGAATGAAGATGAAAAGAAAATATTTGCTGAAAAAGTTCTGCCAATCGAGGAATGCAGCGTCAAACCGGATAAATTGTTTCTGAAGATTCCAAGCAATCAGGATACGGAACTGACCGATAAGATCCTGGCGGTCCTTGGGGCATTTCGCGGAACGCATCCTGTCTATTTCTTTTGCCAGGATAATAAGAAGACCTTTGAGATAAGTCCAAATTATTTTGTCAGGCCATCTGAAGAGCTTGACAGGGTGCTTATTGCGCTTTTGGGAAATGATCAGGTAAGATGGCAATAAAAATTTGTTGGAAGAGGCAGGATATTGCCGCTTTGGGGCGAATCCCATAAATAGATTTTATGACACTAAGATATTTTCTAGACTGAAGGAGATTTTTTGTGCGAACTGCAATATACCCGGGGACATTCGATCCAGTAACCAATGGACACCTTGACATCCTGCATAGAGCCATTTATCTTTTTGACCGTGTCATTGTGGCAGTAGCTTCCGAAAGTAACAAACAGACGCTTTTTTCCTTGGAAGAAAGACAGATACTGTTGAGATGCGAAACTAGCGATATGGAAAATGTTGAAGTCAAGTCTTTTGGCGGTCTGACTGTGGATTTTGCGCGTGAATGCGGAGCTATTGCGCTGATCAGAGGCTTGCGGGCCATGACTGATTTCGAATACGAATTTCAGCTGGCTTTGATGAATAAAAAGCTGGCTCCCGACATCGAGACCGTCTTTTTAATGACAAAAAGCGAGTATTCGTTCATCAGTTCCAGCTCGATCAAATCGGCGGCAAGTCTGCAAGGAGATGTTTCAGGATTAGTTCCGCCGAATGTGGAGAAAGCAATGATTCAAAAGTATAATAAGATGGTCTAAATGCTATTGGAGGATAGAATATGTGGACAGTCATTTATATAGCACCAAATAAAGCAGTCGCTGAAAAATATCAAAAAGCATTTGCAGACGAAGGTATTTTAGTCCAGCTAAAAGCAGTTGGTTCACAGGAATCCACCGACGTAAGCGTCGAAATACTCGTGCCGGAGTCGGAGGCTGAGGAAGCCAACGAGATTCTGACCGGTATTATGCGTTCATAATCCAAGTTGTCTTTATCGGAGTAAAAAATAATATGAAAATAGCCGTAAAAAAAGTGGCAATGTACTTGCGTTTTTGACGCTGATACTATAAAATAGCAAAAGTAAGGCGTGCCGAAGTGGCGGAATTGGCAGACGCGTCGGTCTCAAAAACCGATATCTGTGAGGATGTGCCGGTTCGACCCCGGCCTTCGGCACCAAGTAATTTAAAGGCTTAAAATATAGAAGAACTATGAATGGTGAAAGATATACGAACATCGAAGCCCCGAGGGAGTAAGATCCTTCGGGGCTTTCGCTGTCATGGCTGGATGATTTAGATTTTACCGTTAATGTATTCAAAGGTTTTCTTAACCATGCTACCTCCAACAGAGCCGTTTTGTCTTGCGGAGGTGTCTGGACCTAAGTTAACATTAAGCTCGCTGGCAACGCTTTGTTTGTTAACCGGCAGTTTATACTTAGCCATTAGATATCCCTCCTTTTTGTTTATTTATCTGTAGTATCTGCATATAGGAATAAAATACACAGGTAGTTTATTTTAATTCAGTAAGTTTTTAACATTTAGACCAGGGATTGTTCTCGGTTTGTTGTTTTGTTTGGCTGCATCCCATGAGCGGGATTGCCAGAAAGAAGCTTATTATTTTTTGCAAGCCTTATATACAACGAATTGTATATACCTGTATAAAATCAGGATTTTAGCCAAATTTTGCGTTTTGGGGCAGGAAATGAAATCTTCATAGCGAAGTAATAAAACCGGAAAGGGGGGATTGAAATGGAAAACCAATTTGCTGAACTGTATCATGACTTTGAGATGTATCAACACTGCCAGCTTATCTTTTCAGAACAGGCTCCGGATGGCATAAAAATCCAGCAAATCTCTTATGATACATTTAAACCGATTAAAGATGATAACGGGATATTATACTTCCCAATGAACGAACTCGGTTTCGGGTATTTTATAACCAATAATTTTAATATTGTGAAAATGCCTTCCAAGCAGAAAAAAGTAATGTATAGGATTGAAAAAGATGGAGAAGAATACTTTTCCATTTATTTATTTGGTCCAAAGAAGTAATTGCGTGCCTTTCCGTAACCCTCACAATTACTAATTACTTTAAGTTTTTTGAGTTCTATTGCCATAAAGAATTTAGAAAACTGCAAGTAAGTTGGCAGGTTTTACATTGTTCCAGTGTAAAACGGTTACATACTAAAAGGTAGAACAAATTTGCAATCGACAATTCACGAATACGGGTGTTTATGATTCGGATCTGAGTCTAAACACCCGTATTTGCTGTTCATCGGACAATGGTGTATTGAGAGACGATGGATGTAATCAAATGGTTCTTATGGTATTCTTAACATAGATGCCGGTATAAGGTTAGAGATCGGTGCAATACGCTTCAGGTTTGCTCTGGCAGTAAGCGCTGAGAGGAGTGTTTTTTTGTTCGGGCTAAAATTTTTATCAAAAAAAGTTTTAGGAGTCAGCATTGCCTGTCTTGTTGTGTTTGTGATGATCATTTCGGCCGTTATGGCTCTATGGTCAGAAGATGAGCCTGCCTTCCAGACTGTCTCAGTGACAGAAATGGCAGATAAGGTGAAGAATATCAAAAAACAAGGCGGGACGATTGAATTCAGTCAAGACGAGATCAACAGCGCAATGGCTTTTTATTGCGAAAAGAAACTGCAGTCTGTCCCGTATCTTACAGGGCTTACTTCCAAGCTTGGGAAAAACAGGATTGAGATATTTGTTGGGGGAACAATCGGGCAGAAAATCAAATTTCAGCTATATTCAGAGGGGTATCTGTTTTACAGCGACGGGAGCATAGTCTATATACCGGAGAATTTTAAAATAGGCAAAATATTACTGCCTAAAGGCTTGGTCCTCAATAAGCTCAGCAAGATCAGGGCGATAGCTGATAAAGGAATTACCCTTGAAGGCGACACCCTTGTTTTAACAAATGATTTTTTTCCTTTTGAGATCATAGCGTTTTCAGTAAAACCTGACAAGATGACATTCGAAGTGAAGAAAGACGAAAAAGTTTCGAGCAGCGAAAGTGCTGCCGGAGGCGCAAATTCAACTGGCCAAGGAGGAAGCGGTTCTCAAATTAATTCTGAAGCGACAAAAGTGCTGCTGCGTACCGTTTACAGCCAGTTAGGGATCGTCTATGCAAATGTAAAAACAGTGCAGGAAAAACAAATTGTCGGATCCATGATGACGGTTGTCAATAATCTGATCCAAAATCCTTCCTCGCCTTATCGCGATCAAGCCGGCAGGGTCATCGCAGAATACAACAAGCTTACCGCGGAAGAAAAAAGTGATCTAAAGCTTGCGATGCTGACCTATATGGACACGGGTATCGCTTTGAAATTAAAGGATCTATTTGGATTATGAAAAACAACGAAGTAAGCATTAAATAAGCCGAAAATTGGCCGAAAATTGAGTATTAAATATGTATTGAAGTTGATATCAAACGTGAATTTGTGGTATTATTAATTTTAATTGTCTTAGTATACTTACTTTAGGAGGTCTCGTGTGCAGAGTGCAAGGGTTACCATTTTTGCCGGTCACTATGGCAGCGGCAAGACGAGTGTTGCTGTAAACTACGCCTTGTGGCTGAAAAAAAGTCATCAGAAAGTCACCATTGCCGATCTGGATATTGTTAACCCTTATTTCAGAACGAAAGATAGCGCGCAGATGCTGAAACGGTCAGGGATTAAGCTGATTTCCTCGGATTATGCGAATTCGAATGTTGATATTCCTGCTGTTCCGGGAGAAATCAATGCGGTATTTGACGAACGCGATGCCTATGCGGTGATCGATGTCGGCGGAGACGACAGAGGCGCCTATGCTCTCGGCCGCTATTACGAACAGCTTCATCGTACAGATGCTGCTGCCTGTATTGTTGTAAATATGTACCGGCCTTTAAGCCGCGATGCCGAAGCGACGATTAAAATTAAATACGAAATTGAAGCGGCAGCGCGAATCAAATTTTCCGGAATTATTAATAATTCCAACCTGGGTAATGCTACTACCGCCTCCGATGTCATGAATTCGCTTCCTTACGCAGAGCAAATCTCTGCAAGGACGGGACTGCCGATTGTGATGACAACCGTGCAGAGAAGTCTGGCAGCGGAACTGGCAAGTAATATTCAAAATATATTTCCAATAGATTTGGAGGAGTATGAATGGCAAAAGTGACGAAACTAACAATCGAGGCAGACAGATGCAAAGGCTGCTCTCTTTGTGTAAATGCTTGTCCTAAGAAATTGCTCAGACTTTCGCCCGAAATCCTTAACAGCAAAGGATTTCATCCTGCGGAAATGACAGATCAGCAAGCGTGCACTGCCTGTGGATTCTGCGCGATCATGTGTCCGGATGTTTGTATTCAGATTGAAAAAGAGGTGAATTAAAGAAAATGGCGGAAAAAGTATTAATGAAGGGAAATGAAGCAATTGCTGAAGCCGCAATTATGGCCGGTTGCCGTCATTTCTTCGGTTATCCGATAACGCCTCAGACCGAGGTCGCAGCTTATATGGCTAAACGTATGCCGAAAATCGGGGGAACCTATTTGCAGGCGGAAAGTGAAATTGCGGCCATCAACATGGTTTACGGAGCGTCCTCAGCGGGAGTCCGAGCGATGACGTCTTCATCGAGCCCGGGAATTTCCTTGAAAAGCGAAGGCTTATCCTATATGGCAGGAAGCGATCTGCCTGCAGTGCTGGTCAACATTCAGCGCGGCGGTCCTGGACTTGGCGGAATCCGTCCGTCCCAGTCCGACTATTTCCAGGCAACACGTTCTTCCGGTCACGGAGATTTTCATATGATTGTGCTCGCACCGAATAACGTTCAGGAAATGTTCGACCTGACGATAGAAGCTTTTGAACTGGCTGACCAGTACCGGATGACCGCGATGATTTTAGGCGACGGGATGCTCGGACAGGTGATGGAGCCTGTGGACATCAGCCGCGGCGAAGCGGCGTCGAACGTTACCAAGGATTGGGCGCTGACTGGAACAAAAGGTCAGAGAAAAAGAAATGTCATTAATTCGCTTTATCTCGAAGCCGAAGAGCTCGAGATGCTTAACTTGAAACGTTTTGAAAAATACGCGGAAGTTGAGAAAATTGCCAGAACGGACAATTACCTGACCGAGGATGCGGAAGTAATTATCGTTGCTTATGGTATCTGCGCCAGAATAGCCCGAAATGCGATTAACGAAGCCCGTAAAAAAGGCATAAAAGCAGGGTTGATTCGTCCGGTTACTTTATGGCCGTTCCCGAAAAACCAGCTGAAAGCCGCAGCGGAAAAAGCAAAGGCTTTTGTGGTGGTCGAAATGAGTATGGGACAAATGATCCAGGATGTGGAGCTGAGCATCCGCTGCAGCCGTCCGGTGCATCTCTGCAGCCGTACCGGCGGGATGGTTCCGACTCCAGAAGCTGTCTTGGAAGCCATAGAAAACGCTGCGCAGGCGGAAAGGAGTTAATGATGGAAATTGTTTTTCAAAGACCGAAAGCACTTTCAGATGTATCCAGTCACTATTGCCCCGGCTGTACCCATGGGATCATTCACAGGCTGGTGGCAGAAGTTCTGGACGAACTTGATCTTACCGGAAAAACAGTCGGTGTCGCCCCTGTTGGCTGCGCTGTACTTGCTTATAACTATTTTGAATGTGATATGGCGCAGGCAGCGCACGGCCGGGCTCCGGCAGTTGCGACAGGCCTTAAGCGCGCCAATCCGGCCAATATCGTATTTACGTACCAGGGGGACGGAGACCTGGCAGCTATTGGGACGGCTGAGACCGTTCATGCAGCAGCCCGAGGTGAAAATATTACCATTATCTTCGTCAACAATGCCATTTACGGCATGACCGGCGGACAGATGGCCCCTACGACCATCCCGGGCCAGATCACGCAGACCTCTCCTTACGGGAGAGATCCAAAGTATGCAGGTTTCCCCCTGAAAATCTGCGAAACGCTTTCCACGATTGACGGGACGGCCTATGCGGAGCGGGTGTCCGTAGACAGTGTTAAAAATGTGATTAACGCCAAGAAGGCGATCAAAAAGGCTTTTGAATACCAGATCGCCGGGAAAGGCTTTACGATTGTCGAGGTTCTGTCGACCTGCTCGACCAACTGGGGGCTTGAGCCTGTTGAAGCGCTCACCTGGCTGCGCGAGAACCTGATTCCTTACTACCCGCTGGGTGTCTATAAGGATAAGGAGGTTTTCTAATGAGCACGACACTTGAACTTATGATTGCAGGTTTTGGCGGACAGGGTGTGCTGTTCGCCGGCAAAATCCTTGTCTATGCCGGGCTGCTCGCGGGCAAGGAAGTCAGCTGGCTTCCGTCCTACGGACCGGAAATGCGCGGCGGCACAGCCAATATCAACGTGATTGTCAGTGATACGCCGATCGGATCACCGATTATTACCTATCCCGGGATGTTGGTTGCGATGAACCAGCCGTCCCTCGAAAAATTTGAAATGGACGTCCAGAAAAACGGGACAATCATCGTGGATTCCTCCCTGATCCCGATTCAGGTACAGCGTCCCGATGTTCAGACCTTTTATATACCGGCCACGAGGCTGGCTGAAGATGCCGGTCTGAAAGGACTCGGGAATATGGTCATGGTTGGGAAAATTGCCAAGCAAGCCGGTATCTTTGATCTGGAGATGCTGAATAAAGCAGTATCCAAGTCGATTCCGGAGAGAAAGAAAGATCTTCTGGCATCCAATATCAAAGCGATAGAAATCGGGTATAAATTTAACTAAAGTCGTAGCGGCTTAACTTAAGTCGTACCGTTTTGACTTAAGTATTTCAAAAAAGTCTTGTAAAAGTATTGCCGTATTGTATTACAGCATAGTATTATAATACTATTGAAACATAGTGTTATAGTATAGTAGTATGATCCGGCAATTATTTTAGTATAGCAGAAAGGCTCTAAGCGCTTTCTGCTATACATAAGTGCAGCTAAGGCTGTAGCCTTAGCCAAGGCTTGGCTCCAGCCAAGTTTTACTTAAAACAGGCAAATTATAAGGAGGTGCCATTAACTTGACTGATCAACTAAAGGATATGGGCGCACGTCTCTTGATGCTGCGCGAGTCAACGGGCTTCACGCCGGAAAAAATTGCTGAGATACTCGATGTTCCGGTTGCGGATTATCTTCAATATGAAGCAGGAGAAAAAGATTTTTCGTTTAGTTTTCTGTACAATGTTGCAGGTATTTTAGGGGTTGACGTACTGGATATCATCAGCGGTGAGTCACCGAAGCTATCCACCTGCTGCGTGGTCAGAGCCGGCGGCGGGTATGAGATCAACCGCCGAAAAGCTTACGATTACAAGCACTTGGCCTTCACCTTCCGCAATAAGAAAGCTGAACCGTTTATGGTGACAGTAGAACCGAACAATGCGATACCGGAACGTCATTCCCATGACGGGCAAGAATTCAATTACCTGGTTTCAGGATCCATGGACTTTTTTATCGGTGAGATGGTTTACGAACTTGGTGAGGGTGACAGCGTTTACTTCGATTCGTCCGTTCCCCACGCGATGAAGGCCCATGGCGATGCTCCGGCAAAATTCCTGGCCATCGTCATGAAATAAAGGAGGACGCGCACATGATCATGTATGAGAAGTATATTGGCAGACACCGGGACGACTATGTCACGCTGGAAGATTTATATAAGAATTTTAAGGTGACCTGTCCGGATGATTTTAACTTTGCCTACGATGTCCTTGATAAACTGGCTGAGGAGAAACCCGATCAGCTGGCGATGCTCTGGGTAAGCAATAGCGGTGAAGAAAAAAGGATTACTTTTGCTGAAATGAAACGCTGGTCTGATAAGACGGCGAATTATTTTAAGTCACTTGGCATTAAAAAAGGAGATCTTGTCCTACTGGTTTTAAAAAGAAGCTATTTATTCTGGTATGCGATGATGGCTCTGCATAAAATTGGCGCAGTGGCTGTTCAGGCCACGAACCTGTTGACGGCGAAAGATTATATCTATCGCTGCCAGGCGGCAGGTATCAAGATGGCCGTGATTACCGCAGACGGTGATTGTACCCGGCATTTTGACGAGGCTGCTCCAGAATGTAAAACGGTTCAGATGAAAGCGGTGACCAAACATAAGGATGCAGGGGAAGGCTGGCTCGATTTTGAGGCCGGGATCGAAGCTGCGTCTGACCAATGGGAACGCCCTACCGGCGAAGAAGCGACCAAAGTCACGGATATGCTGATTATGGCCTTTTCCTCCGGAACGACCGGCTACCCCAAGATGGTCTCGCATGACCATGCTTATCCCTTGGGGCATACGATGACCGGCATTTTTTGGCACAGGGTAGAGCCTGGCGGCCTGCATTTCACAATTTCCGACACCGGCTGGCTGAAATCTCTCTGGGGCAAAATGTATGGCCAGTGGTTAGGTGAATCAGCGATATTCACGTATGACTTTGACACCTTTAACGGTGCGGATATTTTGCAGAAACTGGAGAAATACCAAATAACCACTTTCTGTGCACCGCCGACCATGTACCGCTTTATGCTGCGGGAAGATGTAAAGGGCTACAATCTGTCGGCGCTGAAACACTGCTGTACCGCAGGAGAGGCACTAAATCCGGAAGTGTTCAATCAATGGCGGCAGGCTACCGGACTGCGTATCTTTGAAGGCTTTGGACAGTCGGAGACAACCGTCTGCTGCTCGATCCTGTACCCATGGGTGCAGCCGCGACCGGGTTCGATGGGGATGCCCACACCGGGTTATCAGATGGTGATTACGGATGAAGACGGCAAAGAGGTTGACCCTGGTGTGACCGGGGAAATCTGCATCAAAGCTCCGGATTACGCGACCAAGACGAAAGGTCTTTTTATGGGCTATTACCGGGACGAAGCGAATACGCAGCGTTCCTGGCATGACGGACTGTATCATACCGGCGATCTGGCCTACCGTGATGAGCTTGGTTTCCTGTGGTATATCGGCAGGAATGACGATATTATTAAATCATCAGGCTACCGCATCGGGCCCTTTGAAGTCGAGTCGGCTCTAGCGGAGCATCCCGCAGTTTTGGAATCAGCTGTTACGGGTGTCCCAGACCCAATCAGAGGATTTAACGTCAAAGCGACGATCGTACTGAACAAAGGTTACGAACCTTCGGAAGACATGATTAAGGAATTGCAGGATCATGTCAAAAAGGTAACCGCACCCTATAAATATCCGAGGGTCATTGAGTTTGTGACCGAGCTCCCCAAAACCATCAGCGGTAAAATCCGCAGGGTTGAAATCAGGGAAAAGGATTTGCGGTCCGAATAAACGTACAGGAAAATTGACATAAGAAAAGAGGATGCAACTTTGCTGTGTCCTCTTTCTATTTCCACTATATGCCCGATCCTATATATCTCGGCTGATTACGCTAAGTTATTGTAGATTTACATATCACTGTTTGTAACTATTGTATAAAAATAGGACTAATGGCCTATATAATATTTGGCTCCGTTGTCATATCCTAAATTTAAATATAATGTTTAATAATGGAAGAGTGAAAGGAAAAGAAGATGGAAGCTGTCGAATTTGGTAAAAAAACGGATAATGACGTGTACGTTGCCAAAGAATGCAAAATAACAGGAAAAATAAACTCCAGAACCAATGTGATAATTGACGGGGAGCTTGAAGGCACAATTGAAACAAAAGCAGATCTGCTTGTGGGTCCGCATGGAAAAGTAGAAGCGGAAATTTTTGCTGTAAACGCCCGGATACAGGGAGAAGTACATGGGAATATTACAGTTGAGAACTTATTGGTAATAGCTTCAACTGCCGTAGTCTATGGTGATATAAAAACAAAAGGGCTTCAGATTGAACAGGGTGCAAGGTTCATAGGGAAGAGTCAAAATCATGATCAGGCAGGCAGTATAACTGAACTAGAAACCAAGCCTGAGACTGAATATGAAAGTGAGCCTTCTGACAATCCTGAATTTTTAGAAGGAAAGAAAAAGTCAAAACTTTCCTTTAAGCCTATTGTCTATAACAGGATGTCTTAGACAGGGGGAACTGTCTATCCTCGGAGCTCAATACCAGTATCCAGGAGATCTCCGATACTTTTCAGAGAATGGTACGAGGAATGATCGAAATCAATGATGCAGCGGACAAAGAAGTGTGAATGACTGAAATCAGCGGATATTAAACGGCTTGCAGCAATGCAGCCGTTTATTTTTCTGTGCTGTGTACTTGTTGTACTTGATTCCAGAAAAGGTTATGATATAGAAAGGTATATTCAAAGGAATTGTTTGACGAATGATTCCGAGGGAGATTCTGAAGAAACGGTTCTTGAAAGGAGTATTACGATGCCCCGAATGCTGATCTTAGACGGTAACAGTCTTATCAATAGAGCTTTCTATGCGCTTCCGCCGCTTACCTCCAACGAAGGTCTTCCGACGAACGCCGTACACGGTTTTTTAACCATGCTGTTCAGGCTCCAGAAAGAGCAGAAGCCCGATTATTGGGTCGTAGCTTTTGACAAGACGAAAGCAACGGTCCGCATTGAGCAGTTTGCAGGCTACAAAGCTCACCGGAAAGAGACACCGGAGACTTTGCGGCCGCAGTTTAATTATCTTAAAGAAATTTTGCGGGTGATGGCCGTTCCGATTCTGGAACTGGAAGGTTACGAAGCGGATGATATCATAGCGACAGTAAACGATCTGGCGATCGCCCAGCAAATAGAAGTTTTAATCTTTACCGGAGACAGGGACGCTCTTCAGCTGATTTCGCCGCATAGCTCTGTGCTGCTGACAATGAAAGGGATTTCGGAAGTTGAGTGTTACAACGAACAACGGCTGGAAGAAAGGTATCTGCTGAAGCCTGCCCAGATTATCGATCTGAAAGGCCTGATGGGGGACGTTTCGGACAATATCCCCGGGATTCCCGGTGTGGGGGAAAAGACCGCACTAAAATTGCTTCACGAATACGGGTCCGTCGAAAATGTGCTGCAGAACAAGGATGAGGTCAAAGGCAATAAATTAAAGGAACTGCTGAATCAATACGCTGATCAGGCACTCTTAAGCAAAAAGCTCGCAGCAATGATTCATGATGTGCCGGTTACGTTTTCTCTTGACGACTTAAGATGGACGGAGCCGGACAAAGATGCCTGCAGAAAGATCCTCCATAGCTACAGCTTATATAAAGTCGCATCGCTGTTTGAACAGAGCCTCGCTGCGGTAACGAGTCCTGAGCAATTTGTCGAAAAAAGCAAGAAGCAAAAAGCATCAGGTAACAAAAATCAGGAAATAAAGACTCACGAGATAGCTGCTTCTAAACCGGATTTAATCAATAACCTATATGGAAATTTGAAAGATCAGAATAAAGGCGGCATGAAAGATACAGAGATCATTGATACTGTCCAGCAAGAAAAGAACATGGACGGAGAAGGCTGGCTGGAGCTGCTGAATACCTGGCTTGAGCAGAAACCGGTCCTCGCACTCAGTTATCGTTTTGAGGGCAGGAATATTCATCAGGGGCTCTGGACTGAAATGGGGATCTGTGATGAACATCATACGTATTCGCTGAACCGGTATGCTGCTGCTCCAAGTGTGCTGCGTCTCTGGGAAGAAATCCTGGCTGACGACGGTGTCCGCAAAGTGGTTGCAGACAGCAAGGGGCTATATTCACTGCTTCTGAATGAGAATAAGACATTCGCCGGCGTTGATTTGGATTTAAGCCTGGCCGCTTATTTGTTAAACCCGAACCGGTCCAATTACAGCGCTTCCGAATTGCTGGGGGATTATGTGACGGATTTGTTTTCAAATACGCCGGCACGGGAAGCAGCTCTGCTACGGAAACTTGCCGCTTCCTATATGGAAAAGCTGGCGGAAGACGATCTTGAAAAGCTCTTGCATGAGGTTGAAGAGCCTTTAAGCCTCATATTGGCCAGGATGGAAAAGACCGGCATTGCACTGGACAAGGCGAAACTCCAGGAATATGGTCAGGAACTTGAGGTTAAGATCAGCCGATTGGAAAGTGAGATTTACAATCTGGCCGGTGAAAACTTTAATATCAATTCGCCGCAGCAGCTTGGCAGGATTCTATTTGAGAATTTAGGGCTCCCGCCACTCAAAAAAACCAAAACGGGTTATTCAACGGATGCGGAAACGCTGGAAGAATTGCGGACGGAGCACGCTGTCGTGGAGAAACTACTGGAATACCGGCAGCTGGTTAAACTGAATTCCACCTATGTCAAGGGCCTGCTGGCCCAGTGCTGTGACGGCAAAATTCATACCACGTTTCAGCAGACGGTTACAGCTACCGGCAGACTTTCCAGTACCGAACCGAATCTGCAAAATATTCCAATCCGTCTGGAAGAAGGCCGGAGACTTAGGAAGGTTTTCCAGGCAACTCAGGAAGACTGGCTTTTGTTATCCGCAGATTATTCTCAGATTGAATTAAGAATTCTGGCGCATTATTCGAAAGATCCGATACTTTGTGAGTCCTTCCTGATCGGGGAAGACGTGCACAGACGTACAGCTGCCGAGGTGTTTGACGTAGCGCTGAACGAAGTCAATTCAGATATGCGGCGCAAGGCCAAAGCGGTTAACTTTGGTTTAATGTATGGTCTGACGGACTTTGGACTGGCCAGGGATCTGGCTATTTCCAGAAAAGAGGCAAAATACTATATCAGTCAGTATTTTGAAAGATACAGCGGTGTTCACCGTTATCTTGAGGAGGCCGTCGCTGAAGCCAAAGAAAATGGAGAGGTTCGTACGCTGCTGAACCGGCTGCGGAAAATCCCCGAATTGTCTCATCCAAACAGAATGACGCGGCAGTTTGGCGAACGGATTGCCAAGAATACCCCGATCCAGGGAACCGCGGCTGATATGATGAAAATTGCGATGATCAAAGTAGCTGAAGCGCTTGAGGGCCTGCAGGCAGAAGTTCTGCTTCAGGTTCACGACGAACTGGTAGTCCAGGTCGAACCGTCAGCGCTTCCCAAGGTCGCAGCAATTGTCAAGAAAGAGATGGAGCAGGCTTTCCCGATTTCTGTTCCATTGCTGGTAGACTGCAAAGTCGGAAGCAACTGGTATGATATGGTCCCTTATCAGGTGAATGCGCTGTTGTTTTAGGAGGTCGATCCGATGCCTGAACTTCCCGAGGTAGAAAGTATCCGGCTGTCCCTGGCTGCAAGGATTCTGGGAAAGACAATTCAAGATATCGAAGTCCGATGGCCTCCGGCAGCAGTTTCTCTGGCGGATGAGGATTTCAGCGCTTTGGTCAGGAACCGAACGATTGAAAGCCTTGACAGACGCGGCAAGTATCTGCTCGTGAACCTGAGTCACGGCCTTACGATGATCATTCATTTCAGGATGACCGGACGTTTGATCTATTATCCTGAGCAGCATGAGCCGGATAAACATACGCATGTCCTGTTTAGGCTCGATCAGGGAGAACTTCATTACTCCGATATCCGTAAATTCGGCAGAATACAGCTGGTGTCTTTTCAAATGGCCTTTAAGGCTGCCTGTTTGGCTAAACTTGGGCCGGAACCGCTGGACGAGTCATTTGCATTTGATCAGCTCGGGATGCGTCTCGCCAGGAAAAAGAGTACGATTAAGGCTGCGCTGCTCGATCAGACCGTCGTAGCCGGTATCGGAAATATTTATGCGGACGAGGCCCTGTTCCGCGCAGGTATTTTGCCGGATAGGAATACGGCTTCGTTAAAGGTGTCGGAGATTATGCTGCTTTACGATGCGATCTGTGAGGTTCTGCAGGAAGGAATCACGGCTGGCGGAACATCATTTCGTGATTATCGTGACGCAGACGGCAAGAAGGGTGCATTTCAGGAAAATCTGATGGTCTACGGACGCAGCGGTCAGGAGTGCAAATATTGCGGAGGTCAATTGGCTAAAATCAAAGTAGTCGGAAGGACAACGGTGTATTGTCCAAACTGCCAGAGATAGATGAAATTTGTTTTGAAGAAACATAACTTTTAATGCAGGAAGATAGAATCCAGGAGGAGTATTTCACAGAAGGATGAGCATACTTTATTGCAATGGACTTGAAATTGAAGTAGCAGGGAGCACCCTGCTGGATCATATAACGCTGCGTTTGGAAAAGGGTCAAAAAGCCGGCCTGGTCGGAGCCAATGGGGCAGGTAAAACAACACTGATCAGGGCTGTCATGGGGGAAATTGCTCATGAAAACGGAGATATCAACTGGCAGGGTACTGTCGGCTATCTGCCGCAGACAGCGGCAGCCACAGCAGAACACGGTACAGTATTTGAACAAATGCTGACGGAACGCCGGGATATTCTTGATCTGCGGGACAGCCTCAGATCCTTGGAAAATAAAATGGCGGAACAGGCCGACGAGAAAACGCTCGAAAGGTACAGTCTGCTTACGGAACAATATGAAAGGGCGGGTGGTTATGCGCTCGAAGCCAGGATCCGCAAGATCCTGACCGGACTCGGGATGGACCGGCATCAGACGACTGAAGCTAATCATTTAAGCGGTGGTCAGAAAACTCGTCTGGCGCTTGGCAAGCTTCTGCTGCGTGATCCGGACGTGCTGATTCTTGACGAGCCTACGAACCATCTCGATATTGAGGCACTGGAATGGCTCGAAAATTACCTGGGAGATTATGCTGGAGCTGTGCTTGTCGTTTCCCATGACAGGTACTTCCTGGATAGGGTCGTGGACAGCATCTTCCTGATTGAGGATGGGTTCCTGAAAGCTTACAACGGCAATTATTCGGAATTTGAACTGCAGCGGAATATTGAAAAAATATCGCTGACCAGAGAAGCGGAACGGATCAATAAAAAAATTGTGGACCTGGAGGAGTATATCCGGCGTCATGGCGCCGGAATCAAAGCTAAACAAGCCCGGGGCAGGGAATCCATGCTGAAAAGAATTACGCCGGTGAATGCGCCGAAAGAGTCGAAAAAACTCAGCATAAGCCTCCAGGCCAAAACCCGCTCAGGTGACCGGGTTCTCGAGATAGACGATCTGGCCGTTAAGTACGGGCAGAAGACCATATTCGAACATGTAGGTTTGGAATTGCGCCGGGGTGATAAGATTGCCCTGCTCGGCAGAAACGGGATTGGAAAGACGACGCTGTTGAGAGCTGTTACAGGACAAATTCCGTATAACGGTACGATCCGGACCGGGGCGAATGTCTCCGTCAGCTACTATTCCCAGGAGCATGAGAATATTGGATTAAGGGAAATTGTCATGGACGAAATCCGTTATTCTTCAACGCTTGACGATCCGGAAATACGCAATGTTTTAGCCCGTTTTGGCTTCCGGGGAGAGGATGTATTTAAACCTGTTGCTGGTTTAAGCGGGGGAGAGAAAAGCAGGCTGGCACTTTGCAAGCTTTTTCTGAATCAGGGAAACCTGCTTTTGCTTGATGAGCCGACCAACCATCTCGATATGGAGACGAGAGAAGTCCTGGAGGAAGTGTTGCAGGATTACAACGGGACAATTTTGACCGTATCCCATGACCGGTACTTTCTGAACCGAATCGTGAATAAGATTGCTTTGCTTACAGTGAATGGTCTGAAGGTATTTGAGGGAGACTACACGGCCTATCGTGAGATGAGCGAGAAGAGTGAAAATGAAGAAACGGAATCTGTTCAAGCCACTGAAGATCAGACCTGTAAAAATGAAGAGGCTCAAAAAGCCAGAGATTACAGGGAAGAGTCCAAGAATACCAAACGGATAGAAAAAAAGATCAAGCAAATCGAGGAAAAAATTGCGGATACAGAATTATTGCTTCAAGAAATTGAGGATAAGCTCGATGCCGCAGCCAGTGATTATGAACTGACATTGTCACTTCACCAGTCGTATGAGAAAGTGCAGGCAGAGCTCAATCATCTGATGGAGGAGTGGCTGGCTTACCAGGATTAGTACGGGAAACCCGACAGATCGACGACCACAGATGAGCCGGCGCGGCACACCAAAACGAGGTTACAGCCATATATTATCCCGAAGGAAATACTTAAGGGGTAAAAGAATATGGGAATGGCAATGATCCTTGCTTTGGCTTTGAGTCTTGACGGTTTTGGGGTAGGGATGGCCTACGGTCTGAAGAGGATTCGGATACCGCTCAGTTCCATGATGATTATTGGTTTTTGTACGGCACTCGCCATGACAGTCTCGATGTACTGCGGACATCTGATCACGTCTCAGCTTACGGTGATCCATCCAGGTATTCTGGGAGCAGTCGTTCTTATTGCAATCGGCTTGTATCAATTGATTCAAACTTTGAGAAACAGAGCGGAACTGCCTGAAGCTGTCCCGGTAATGGTAGCTTCAGTCGGGCAGAGAGATGACAATCCGTATCGTACTTTGTTCAGTATTAATTTGAATTTCTTCGGTCTGGTCATTCAGGTTTTGCAGACCCCGGATGCGGCAGACATTGACGGCTCCGGAGTCATTACGCTGAATGAAAGTCTGCTTCTCGGCGTGGCATTGTCCCTGGATGCATTTGCTTCGGGTGTAGCCGCTGCGCTGACAGGAATTTTCTGGTATGTCATCGGGATGGTGACGCTGATGCAGGTTCTGATGATCTTTACCGGTCAGGTATTGACAGGCAGGCTTCCGGCGGGCGTGCTGGCGAGAGTCAGGTATCTGCCGGGGATCGTCCTGATACTCATCGGATCATTAAAAATAATTTGAGGTTAAACATGATCAAAATTGGACTTACAGGAGGAATAGCAAGCGGCAAGACGCGTGTTGCCAGCTGGTTTGCGCAGAAGGGCATCCCGGTTTTTAACGCGGATGACGCAGTTCATAGGTTGTATGACGGGCCGTTAATCCCTTTGATTGGCAAAGAGTTTGGATCTGAATGCGTCCGAGATGGGAAGATTGACCGGGCGGAGCTAGGCAAAATCATATTTGCCGATCCTGAGGCCAAGCAAAGGCTTGAGGAACTTGTTCATCCTTTGATCCGCCAGCAGATGCAGGATCAATGCCTGAAGGCAGAAATCCAAAGTGAAAAGCTGATTATCCTGGATATTCCGCTGCTTCTGGAAACGGGATGGGGGAAATTTGTCGACGAGGTTTGGGTCGTTTATGTCCCTGCTGAAATACAAATCACCAGGCTGATGGAACGAAGTGGCTTGACTAGGGAAGAGGCAGAGCGGCGGCTTGCTGCGCAAATGCCGCTGGAGGACAAAAAAGGGAAAGCCGACCGGGTTATCGATAATTCCAGGAACTGGGGAGAAACTGAAAAACAACTTGAAACGATCTGGAAAGAACTGTTCTCCTGAAATCTCCACTCCATAGATTTCTCAGGCAAGGTTTCATCAAGCAAGGTCTCGGCTTGCATTGAATCAGCTTTGTCGTATATAATGTTTCAGAATTAAATCATATCTTTGCTCAGATCAACATACTGATAATCAAAAGGTTAGAATATTGAAATAGGATGGGTGCATTTTGTTTATCGCAAAGAAGAAAATTGTTAAGACCATAACAATTATTTTTTTATTATTTATGATCCTGGCTGTATACCAGTCAAACTTTGTCGGCAGAATGATGTATCCTTTTCCATACAAACAGACCGTTGAGAAATATGCCGCCCAGTATGGTACGGATCCTTTGCTGGTGATTGCTGTAATCAGGGAGGAGAGCAGGTTCATCACCAAATCGAAATCATCCAAAGGGGCGGTCGGATTGATGCAGCTGATGCCAGCGACAGCTAAAGAGGTAGCTGTCTGGCTGAAAGAGGATTACGCGAAGGCTGATTTACTTGATCCGGAAACCAATATTCGTTACGGCACCTGGTATCTTGCTTCTTTGAGCAAAGAGTTTTCCGGCAATACAGTTCTTACCCTGGCGGCTTATAACGCCGGGATCGGCAGGGTGCAAAGCTGGCTGGATGATTGGCCGAAGGATCCGAATGCGTACCGTATTGAGGAAATTCCAATTACAGAGACCAGGGAATATGTCGAGAAAGTTTACAAAAGTTATGAAAAATACTTGGCCCTTTATGCTACTCAACATTCTGGAGGGCATTAGGGTGCATGGTGGAAACCATAGTTATCGGTCCCCCGTTACGTCCCCAGTTCGACTCCTCGGTTCAATCGGGGACTGCGTTTACGCTCTATTATCTTTCATGATGTTTATCGATATACGGATAATTAAAACGCTGATAGTTGTATCGAAGTGATAAGACTGCCAGCGTTTATTGCATAGATCCTCTGTGAAACTCATTCAAGCAATTCCACGGATTTTTTAGGACCTTTTTTAAAACTAATTCTTGACATAGGAAGCACTTTAACTACCGTAGAATAGCAAATTATTATTTCTCGAACTTGATCATGGGCTTGAAGACAAAGAATATGCCACAAATGACCATAAAGATTGCGTAGAGCAGGATAGGGAAGTTTGCCGAAAACGGTGCAAAGAGCGATGCCAAAGTAATTCGTGAAGAACATGGCCAAATTGTTACCTAAGATCATAAAACCGTTGGCCATAGGCATTTTGCTGGTGGGCGCCGTTATGCTGACCCCCAGCTACATTTAGGACATGATCGCGCCCCGCCAAGTCCCGCAATAAAAGACGCGGCTTCCATTATTAACACGGTCTCAGGCATGATCAGGCCAAAGATGAAGGGAATTATGGCGATCAGGTGGACCAGCCACAAATATTTAATACCTATAAGATCAACTGGATGGTTTTACATTTTGGGTTGATTGTAACATTATTTGATTATTGAGGAAAATGTAAATTGCACCGCAATTTTATGCCATATAAAATTAAATTGTAAACAGGTTCACGGCTTGAATGACCTGTCCAGCTAAGATCAGCAATCAGGATTACCGAGACGTATAAAACGTGTCAACAAATTTATTGGGTTTGTTGCTATTCCTATCATACCATTTTTGGCGGTTTTCTTGCTGTTTAAGCCTCTCTCCTATAGGTTTATTCCTTTAAATAAAGGATGATGGGAAAGTTGAATGATTTATGATGATTTATTTAAAAGAGGGAGGATTTTATGAATATTAATCCACAAAATGACGATGAACTTCTGGAATACTATGCGTTTGTGCTGTCAAATCTTAAAGATATGGTTGATGAAGACTTACAGGTCATCGTGACAAACACAAAAACTGGTCTTTATTACTTCCCCGGGAACAAAATGTCGACTGATGCCAATTTAATCGTCGGTGTAGAAAATGCACACGAATATAAAGCGATGCAGTCTGGAAAAATATTAAAGTATACGGTAGGCAAAGAACTTTTTGGTTTCCCTTTTACGGGCATCGAATTTCCGATTAGAAATTTGAAGGGGGAAATCATTGGTTGTGTTGGTATCGGAAAAAGCTTAGAAACAGATTACAAGATTGAAGAAATATCCAATGGCCTGGCGGCAACCCTTGAACAGGTCAATGCAGGGGTTGAGGAGGTCGCTTCAGGATCCCAGGGACTTTCAGATAAGATTAACTATGTAATTTCATCAGCAAATGAAGCCCAAAACCGAATTCAGGAAATTAATAAAGTCATTGGCGCTATCACAGATATTGCTTCCCATTCGAATCTATTGGGACTAAATGCGGCCATCGAAGCGGCCCGGGCTGGCGAGCAAGGCAGGGGGTTTGCGGTCGTCGCTGATGAAATGCGGAAGCTAGCTGTGCAAAGCAAAGATTCGGCCAAAATGGTGACGGATATTCTAAATGGAATGAAGCAATCGATCGAATCGATAATCAATGAAATCAATCAAGTCGGCAATATCGCTGAAAATCAGGCGGCTGCCACAGAAGAGATTACGTCTTCGATCATGGAAGTCAGCCAAACATCACAGTCATTGTTAAGCTTAACTAAGATTTATTAGGAAACAAGGTGAGAACCACAGCAATTGCTTTTTATTTAAGAAATAACTTTTTCCCAGTTGGCTCCCGAAAAGCCCTCATCAGCCATGAGAAAAAATGGATAGAAATATCATGTGAATCTGCGTTTCACATGTCTCCTGTAATCGCATTATGATACGATCAATAATAAATTGAAATTTGGGTTATTCTAAATATAAGAATTCTGCTTTATTGAGGAATAAAAGCGATGCCTTTTTCAAAAATAACCAGCAAGATTAAGAATAAAGGTCAGAGTTTAAATAAATTTGTAAAACAACACCCTTCCCAAAAGCAAACAAGGTTGCTGACTTCTTCCATGGAGAAAAATCTGTCATTAATTGCTGAGCTGTTAAAAGCTGATACAGATATGGTAATTGGCCGGGTTAACATAACGGGGAATGAAAAATTAGGAATTGTCTACATTCGTGGGATGACGGATAAAGATGCACTGAATAAGTACGTTATTGAGCCTTTGATGAATGGCCCAAACAAGTTTGAAAAGCTTAATGAAACGCCATCAATTAATAGGATAAGATTCATTCAGGGGTTATTGAAGACGGTAGACGTCAAGGAAACAAAACAAATGGAAGCGGTAATTACCGCTGTGTTGTATGGCAATGTTTGCTTGTTTATTGACGGGACGGATTCAGCTCTGGTTGTGGGTAATATAAAATTTGATAAACGTTCAATTGAAAATCCAGAGACGGATACGGTGATACGGGGAAGCCGAGAAGGATTTATTGAAGATATTTCAACCAATGTAAGCATGGTACGACGGAGGCTGTGCAGTCCCACTCTTCGTTTTGAAACTTTTTTTTTAGGAAAAATATCGCGCACCGAGATACGTTTGTCATGGATTGAAGGGATAGCGAACCCCAAAATTATTGAGGAAGTCCGTACCCGCATTCAAAGAATCGATATCGATTATATTTACGGAAGTGGCCTGATTGCCGAATTGATCGAAGATAATCCTTCCTCTCTCTGGCCCCAGGTCCATATGTCCGAACGGCCTGATGTCGTGGCTGCAAACTTAGCAGAAGGGCGTTTTGCCATTTTCTGCAACGGGTTTCCGTATATCATCATAGCCCCGCTATTATTCTGGCAAAACTTACAAACGCCCGATGATTATGCGGATAAACCACTGATAGGAAGCTTTTTTCGTCTGCTTCGGCATATGGCCTTTTACATTTCCCTTATGATGTCCCCAATTTTTGTAGCCCTTGTTTCCTTTCATCCGACAATTATTCCTCAGCTTCTGGCATTTAAAATAGCTGCCGGACGGGAAGGCGTCCCTGTTCCTAGTATTTTTGAAGCTTTAATGCTCACGCTGATGATTGATTTGCTGCGGGAAGCCGGAGCACGGTTGCCCAAGCCTATCGGGGTGGCGGTCGCTGTTCTGGGAGCGGTAATCATTGGCCAGGCAGCAGTTGCCGCCGGATTCGTCAGCCCGACCGTAATCATCATTGTAGCAATAGCAGCGATAGCAAACTTTAGTATCCCATCTCTAGAATTAGCAAATGCCACCAGGATAGCAAACTATTTGCTGATCATACTTGGAGGGATTTTCGGGCTTTTAGGGGTCACGATAGGGATGGCTTGGCTGCTGTGGACCGTTATTTCTTTACGATCTTTTGGGATTCCACTTTTTTATCCCCTAGCTCCGGGCGAGAACTATGGACTAAAGGATATTTTTTTCCGCGCGCCCGTCTGGCAATTGCGTAAGCGTCCCAGTTTACTGGCACAAGATAATATAAAAAAAATGGGAGCAGGTACGGTCAAGCCAAAACCGAAAGATAGAGGATAGTATATATATGATTGAAAACCAAAAAATTTCTGGGCGACAGTTAGCTGTTTTATTGATATTAAATATAGGCTGCCTTGTAAGTTTCGCATGGAATACGATAATCGGCGTTTCCGGGCGGGCAGCCGGGGTAGCCGTTTCGGCAGGCATGATAGTGTTATTGCCATTAACACTGTGGTCATTGTGGCTGGGCAATTCACTTCTGGGGCACACAATCTTGGAAATCCTGGAGATCAATGCAGGAAAGATCATTGGGAAAATGATTGAAATTGTATACATAATACTCTCTATTGCTGCTTCATCTTTGATGCTTCGGAGCTTAAGCGGGTTACTTCAAATATTTATCCTGCCTGATACACCTATTTTAGTTTTAAGCCTGCTGATTCTTGTACTGCCTGTTCTTATGGCGCGAGACGGAATTGAAGGTCTTGGCCGGATGTCTGAAATAATTTGGCTTGTTGTCATGGTCATATATATTCCCGGGATAGGCTTTGCACTTATTGGGCAACTGAATTTGGAGCTTTTTACGCCCATCTTTGATCGGGGCCTAAAAGCATTGGCCGAAGGCACATACCTTAGTGCCGCCTATTTCTCGATTTTTATTTTATTCCTCTTTGTGATAACCGCTGCGCTTCCCCGTCCCGCCGATCATTACCGCTTCATGTTCAAAGCTTTACTTGTATTCACGCCTTTAATGGCAACAGAAGTAGTATTACCTGCTATCGGAACTTTTGGCGCTGAACAAGCAGGAAGTCTATCGGAAATAGGTTTAAGTGTAGCCAAGTCTGCTTCTCTTGGACGATTCATTCAGGGTTTGGATATATTTATTGTAGTTGCATACATTTTAGTCACGATGATGAACATTGGAATGTGTATGTACTGTGGATGGACAGCCTCAATCAGAATTTTTAATAATTGGAAGCCTAATTTATGGCTGATCGTAAATACTTGTTTGATATTGTTTTTATCTATTAGCATTCATTCATTTAATGAATCCGTATTATTATCGGAACTTTTAAGCATCTATGGAATTTTCCCGTTTGCTTTCTTTGTTCTCCTGTTGGCAACCGCCAGCCTTTTGCTTAGGGGTAAAAAGCGGGCAGGTGTAAAGAAATGAGGAAAGTCTTCTTATTACTATTGTCTGTAATCATGCTGATGCTGTCAGGATGCGGGGGAGCCAAAGAATTGGAGGAATATAGTTTTATCACCTCCGTGGGCATTGACAGTGGGCCCGGTGACGGTGAAATGACGCTGACGGTCGAGAGTGCCATCCCTCAATCCCGGTCTGCAGGCGGAAATAGTGGGAAGGCAGACGGGAGTGAGAGCCAAATAGGAAGCGGCGTCATTTATCAGGCCAGCGAAGTAACCTTGTCGGCAGCGCTAAGCCGGCTGCAGGAGATAACGGAGCATGAGATTTTTCTTGGGTATGTGGGATCGGTCGTTATCGGTGAAGAAGCCGCCAGGAAGGATATGGACCGGATACTGGATTTTTTGAAGGGTAACCTGGAATTACGGCGTTCTGCTTATATATTCATCAGCAAAGATCGTGCAGAGAATGTTTTATCCATCATTGTACCTCGGAAATCTTTAATTGGAGTAACAATCAGTTCAATGGCAAGAGATACTGAAGAAACGGGATTTTCCTTTGCCACAAGAATTGGAGACAGCCTTTTCTTACCCCTGTTCAGCACCGGAGTCCAGCCGCTTATTGCTGCTGTTAAAGCTTCGGATTTACCGGAACAGGCGGCTGGTTCGCCGGAAAAGACTGGAACACAGGGAGTTGTGAAGCAAAAACCCGGTTATTTAAGTCTCCCTGGAATGGCTGTCTTTAATGGGACAACGCTTGTAGGCTGGCTGAATGAAAAAGAAAGCAGGGGCTGGGGATGGATCCGTGGGAAAGTAAAGCGTGGTTATATTGTAAGAATCACTCCCCGCAGCGATACAGGTAAGTTAAGTCCGGTTACTTTTCATCTCTTGGACGGAAAATCATCAATTAAATATACGATTGATAATAATACAGTGTCAGCGCATATCGACATTAAAGTTAAGGGCGAAGTCAGAGAATGGGCCGAGAGTATAAATGTAATTGACACGGATATCATCCGCAGCTTGGAGAAGGACCTGGCAGTTGAGATAAAATCCGAGGTCCAGGCGGCTCTGGAGAAGGGGCAGCGAGAATTGAAATCCGATATTTTCGGTTTCGGTTTCGAACTGTTTAGGCAAAACTACCGTGCGTATAACCAAAATTTCCGTGATAAATGGCCTGTATTCTTTCCTGATATGCCTATTGACGTGAAGGTAGAAGCGAGTATTCAAAACACAGGCACGTTCATGCGGGCCTTAGAAATTAGAACTATACGCAAATAATACTCAAATGTATTCTTACTCTTTTTCATTGCCTCTAATATTTCTATTTTTTGGGCTTCGCTAAATTGATATTTCGGCATAATATCAGCACCTTTCTTACTAATATTTTACCATTGATATCTAAATATTTTTCATATACTATACGCAGATTAGTATTATTTACATCTTGTGGCAGACATCAAAATCTATAGAAAGAGGCGATCATATGTGTATTGGAACAAAAAAGGCACTGACCGATGCGTTTTTGGAACTATGTGAAACTATGTCTATTACGAAGATCACCGTACAGGACATCGTCGATCACTGTGGTGCCAGCAGGCAGACATTTTACAATCATTTCCATGATAAGTTTGAGCTGATAGAGTGGGTCTATCTCCGCAATTTTGACGATCCCCTCATGGAGTTCCAGGACTATGACCGGTGGGCGAGAAAATCAAGTAGGCTTATAAGTAAAAACAGGCATTTTTATCTCCAGGCTTACAAAACGACAGACTTCATGGAATGGCTTGAAAAATGGATTTATGAAAATATGCGTAACTTTATAAGCGTCAAATTCGGCCCCCAGGAATTGACAGCGAATGTCTTGTATACTCTGGAATCGTATGTACGCGGAGCCTTTCGGATCTTTCAAAAACAGCTGTTGTCCAGCGCATACGCACCCATTGAAGAAAGTACTGTTAGAGACTTAAAAAATATGCCCGCCATACTGCGGAAATATTTTCCTTCCAGTGGGAACCCGACCTGATCTGCACAAATGCAAAATGGGTAAACTGATCCCTGTGTCAAGGACAATTAAAAAAAGGGCTTGATTTCTCTTTTGTATATGAGGAATTGAAAGTTAACTATTGTCTAGATAAGGCAGAAATGCGATCGATCCAATTCGGATGTTCAAATACTTACTCATGGGCTGATGATATTGTAATTCTGGTGAATCCTCACTCATCAAAGGAATGGATAGTAAATCGTGCGCATCAAAGGTTGACGGAAGGGCTAAACCGACTACAGGTAGCACAAAATACGGAAAAGACCAAGACAGTCTGCAAAGCCTTCTCACTGATAGCTTTCATGATGTTTATCAATATACGGATATATTAAAACGCTGGTAGTTGTATCGAAGTGATAAGACTGCCAGCGTTTATTGCATAGTTCCTCTGTGAAACTCATTCAAGCAATTCCACGGATTTTAATAGGACCTTTTTCAAAACTAATTCTTGACATAGGGAACACTTTAACTGCCGTAGAATAGTAAATTATTATTTCTCGAACTTGATCATGGGCTTAAAGACAAAGAATATGCCACAAATGACCATAAAGATTGCGTAGAGCAGGATAGGGAAGCGCAGGTCGCCGACTTTGCCGAAAACGGTGCAAAGAGCAATGCCAAAGTAATTCGCGAAGAACATGGCCAAATTGTTACCTAAGACCATAAAACCGTTGGCCTGTGGTATCTTGCTGGCAGGCGCCGTTATGCTGACCCCCAGGTACATATAGGACATGATCGCGGCCCAGCCAAGTCCCGCAATAAAAGACGCGGCTTCCATCATTAACACGGTCTTAGAGAAGAAGAATAAAAACAAACCTGCAGAATTAACCAATGCCGATAAAGGAAAAGTCATTCTTTTAGCATTCTTCATAAGAAAGCTAAAGACAAAACCGCCGATAAAGCCGCCGGCGTTCCACATGGAGAATATTGTCCCGACCTGCACGGCGGTGCCAATACCCTCGTTGGCGACGATGGATGAAAGATTAAGGAAGTAGGGATAGCAAAACGCCATCATAATTGAAAAGGCGATAATGAAGAACCAGGTTAAACCGGGAATCTTTCTTTGGACGTCGACTCCTTTCGCTTCCCTTTCGGCAGGAGTGTCTTTGAGCTCTGGCTCAGGCATGATCAGGCCAAAGATGAAGGGAATTATGGCGATCAGATGGACCAGCCACAAATATTTAATACCTATGGTAACCAACAGGCCACCAATCAGCGAGAAAAGCATAGCGCCTAAATTTAGGAAGGCGTTGCCCCCGCCAATGATTCTGCCTCTCACGGTTTCATCTTTAAAGTATGCGGAGGCCAGAGATACGCCCATGGGAACACTTAGGCCGAAGCCAAGTCCCACCACCATGCGGCAAATCAAAATAGCCCAAAAGTTCGTAAGGAAGAACGGAATAAGGCCCCCGAGAAGAAATAAAACAAGGCCGATCAGATTCGTGACCTTAAAGCCAAGCTTTTTTACGATCGTCCCGAATAACATATTGGTGGGAAGACAGGTCAGGCTGACTATGGTGGAGAGCAGTACGACGGTGGTGAAGGGATATTGCGGATACTGTGTCGAAAGCTTGGCTATGCCTACGGTAACGCCGTTCGGGGCTCCCGCGACAAGATAAACTACCAATACAGCCATAGTAAGGAATAACGAGTTTCTTTTTACTGATGAGTCCATTTATAAATCTCCTTTTCCGTATTTAACTATTTATATAAGGGTATTAGGGTGAGGCATTCAGCAAGCTGCCAAAAAAACTTACTACTATTCTCCACCATTCGTTTTCCTCCAGCATGGGCTCCGCCCTGATCGGTACAAATGTGAGAGGAGTAATCTGATTTCTGTAGTTTAAATAATATTGAAAAAAATAATTTAACGCCCAAAAACTACTGTTACCATGGTTCTTGGGCGTTTTTCCATAATTAATAGCGCCAGGATTTTTTAAATTCTTGGTTCAACCCCATGTGGCGGGTTTATTTGGATTCCACCAGCTTAAGAGGATTGACCAAGAGGACTATTGCCAGTACCGCAACGACGACCACGCATACTACGATAGGAAAACGTATATTACCAGACTGGCCAAAGAACGTGGAAATAGCAGTACTGCAGTAGGGTGCAACGAACTGACCCAGACCACTGCCAGCAACAATCAGTCCCATGGCCGTAGCGGTTTTGCTTGGCGGCGCTGAGATAGCGATACCTGTGTACATATAAGCCACCATGAGAACCCAGCCGATACCGGCGATCACAGTCATAATATCAAGCATCAAAATACTTTTGGCGTATGCAAAAAGGAACATTGAAGGGCAAAAGATTATTGCCGCGACACAGATGAGCCTATTAGGAACTGCCTTGAAAAGAAAACCGAAAATTAAGCCGGCAAGAACCGCGCCGACAGTAAACAAAGAGCCCATCAGACCGGAATCAACCGGAGTGCCGCCTACGGCGATAACAACGGAAGACATATTGAGAAAGTAAGGATACATGAATATCATCAAAACCGTATAGCAGATAATAAAAAACCAGGACTTACCTATTTTCTCATTTGATTTTTCCGCAACGGCGGATTCAGTTTTTTCAGTCTTCGGTTCGGGCATAACCAGCGCAAAAATGAAAGGAATCACCATAATAAGGTTAACCAGCCAAACATACTTAATACCAATGGCGACCAAAACGCCGGCGATCATGGCAAAAGCTATGCCGCTGGCAGCCATGACAGTGTTGCCCCAGCCAATGACTCTAGCCTTTTGAACATCGTCCCGAAAATATGCGCTTGTCAGCGCGGCCCCCATCGGGAAGACCATGCCATAGCCGAGAGCCAGCAACACACGAAACGCCAGGATAACAGGGAAACTCGTAAGGAAGAAGGGAGCGAGGCCGCCCACCAGAACCAAGATAATACCGATTAAACTGGTGACCTTAAAGCCCAGCTTATTTACAATCGCTCCAAACAGCAGATTCGTTGGAATGGAGCACAGACTGACAAGCGTGGATACCAGCATGATTGTGTTTACGCTGTACTGAGGATATTCCGCCATTAGATACCCAAGAGCCGGATTGATGCCGTTCAGGAAACCCTGGATAGTGAAAGCGGACAGTGCAATTACGGCCAGGAACATGAAACTATTTTGTTTTGAGTTTTCCATTTTTATTCTCCTTTTTTCGGACTTGATTTACTTCGTCTTGATGCACGGAGCTGCCGCAGTATAATCAGATCCCGAAGCTCCGCGGAAGGGATGGGAGAGAACATCTCCGCGTGGTTGGAAAACACTTTGCGGCAATTAATTATGTTTTAATGTAATACTGCTGAATAATTCTGAATTGCTTGTAAACACAAGACTACGGACGCCCCTCTTCAGCGGCCGCCAAGACGCTCACGTTGACGCAGTCGGTTACATCGACGAAGAGAATAACTTCATATAACCTCCTTTCTTTTTTTTGCGCACGTGATATTTGCCTCAACTTCATCTTACTGAATAAATGATAAAAGACAATTTACAGAATAAAATATTTGCCTAGCTATTATACAATTTAAAAATAATGTATAGAATTAGATAATTGTGAATAATGTAAATTGCGAATAATATAAATAATATAGATGATAAGTAAAAAATAATGTAAAAAATGTAGACAATAAAATCAAAGAGTGAAATTCAGCTCAGAAAAATCGACAGAAGAAGCGCTGATGTTAGTTCAGTTTTTCTATGTATTTTACAGGTGAAGTCCACAGGTGAAGTCCTTTTCCTGCGCAAATGCGGTTTCGACCGGAAAATAACTAACCTAAAGTTTAAACTAAAGTAATTTTACATTTAAAAAAAGATGTAAAATTATTTGATTATAATCCAAAAATGTAAATTGCGCCTCAATTTTTTTCTATATAAAATCAGACTGTAGACAAGTTCGCAATTTATCTGCCGGTTTCTAACGGTACAGGGGTGTTTGGGGTTAAGTGTTTCGCCAGATTCGAGACGTATAACTGTAGTGCCTAAATCAATTTTTGCGCGAACTTATTTTTATCAAGTTCCAATTGCACAAATATCGCTTGTTTTAACTATGTGAAGTTGGGAACTTATAGGGGCGAGCATAATTTACCAACACTTAAACCGGTTGATTTGACTGGATGATGAAGACTTCTGAAAATCTACAAAATAGTAACAGGAGGTATAAAACGTGTCAACAAATTACCAAAAGCTTTTTGAACGGACTTCAATAGGAAAAGTAAAGCTGCGCAACCGTATTGCTACGCCGCCTATGGGCACTATGGCGGAAGAACCGACTGGAGTGCTGAGCGATTCGCAAATCAATTATTATGAAGCCCGGGCTAAAGGCGGAATAGGATTGGTTATAGTTGAGGGCCAATTTGTTACCAACAAAACAGATCCGGGGCTAGTTCATCAAACTTTGGTTGATACCCAATTTCAAATGAAGAAATGGTCCTTTTTGGCGGATAAGATACATGCCCATGGCGCTAAAATGGGTATCCAACTGATGTGCGGCATCGGCAGATGCGCGTTCGTTCCGGAAAACGGTCCGGTTCCGGTAGCGCCGTCGGCTATTCCGACGCCTTATAATCCGAACATTATCTGCCGTCCTTTGACTGTGGAGGAAATCCGCGAAGTCGTGGAAAGTCATGGACGTTGTGCCGCCCGCGCCGTCAATGCCGGATGTGATATCCTCGAAATTAACGCGCATAACGGTTTTCTGCTTGACCAGTTTATGACGCCGTTATGGAATCACAGAACGGATGAGTACGGGGGAAGTTTTGAAAACCGAATGCGGATTATTGCGGAAATTTATCATTCCATGCGCAAGGCCGTAGGTCCGGATGTTCCGATTGTTGCAAGAATAGGAGTCTGGCACGATGTCGAAGGCGCGCGCAGCATGGATGAAGGTATTGAGATATGCAAATATCTGGAAGGCCTTGGCTTTGACGCGCTTGATATCGACCTGGGCGCTCCCGATAACCCTATATGGGGGCAGCCTCCCGGTTACGCGGGAGATGGATGCATGGCTTTTGCCTCCGAGGCGGTTAAAAAAACGGTAAAGATTCCGGTGATGAACACCGGCTCCTATACACCACAAAGCGCGGTAGAAGCTGTGGAAAAAGGAAAAACCGACATCGTCCTGCTTGGACGGGCCTCGATTGCCGATCCTGACTGGGCCAATAAGCTCATAAGCGGCTGTGAGGAGGATATTCGTCCCTGCCTGTTGTGTAACCAGTATTGTATAGGAAGGGTCTATAAAGGTCTGACGGTCACTTGTTCTGTGAATCCACAGGCTGGCGGCGAACGTGATTATATCATTGCCAAGACGGAAGAACCCAAAAATGTAGCGGTAATAGGCGGGGGCCCCGGAGGCATGGAGGCGGCAAGGGTCGCCGCGTTAAAGGGGCACCGGGTCACGCTGTTTGAAAAAAGCGACAGACTTGGCGGTCAGCTTGATGTTGCTTCCAAGCCTCCCTTCAAGGGGCGCCTGAAAGCTTATCTGAACTGGCAGAAATTGCAGTTACAAAAGAACGGGGTGAGCGTCGTCTATAATAAAGCGATAATGCCGGATTCGCCGGAGCTTGCCGGGGCTGATCGGATTATTGTTGCTGTCGGCGCCGTTCCCTTCACCCCGCCGATCAAAGGTATTGATCTTCCCAATGTCATCGAAGTGACGGATGCCCACCGGGAGCCTGACCGAATCAAAGGAGACCGTATTGTCGTCGTGGGCGGCGGGCTTTCAGGGTGTGAGTGCGCTTTGGAACTGGCCATGCAAGGCAGGGACGTGACGCTTGTCGAAATGCTTCCTGCAATCGCTCAGAAGGAGTTTGTTCTGGAAATTAAGATTCCACTGCTCAATGAATTGAAAAAATACAGCGTAAAGCAGATGGTCGGCACGAAAGTTCTGGAATTCAAACCCCAGAGTGTGGTCGCGCAGAACGAATCCGGGACGCTGGAGCTTCCGGCCGATACCGTAATCTTTGCTCTCGGTATGAAGTCGGAAGGTGAATTGTGCGATGCGATCTGTGATAAATATCCTTCCGCAGTGGCTGTCGGCGACTGCAACGCGGGCGAAGGACAGATCGGCGACACGGTGCGGGAAGGTTTTTTTGCGGGCTGGTCTGTTGATTAAGCGAAAATACGTAATTTAGAACGTTAAAAGCAATGATATTGGAAGTAGCCATAATTGAGATAAATTCAAACAATGATTTTGGACGAATAGAGGTATAGAAAGGAGGATTATATATATAAGGAAAGAGTCGATAAAATATCGATGAAGGTTATAAAATATTTTAATATAAATAGAATGCTGCAGCCTTGAATTCGTCCGTAAATCGTCGTTCATTTTGCCACTCATATCAGAAGGGGTAAAACAGGGTTTGCTACTTCGGTGCCAATATAAAGCGGTAAATAAGAAAGGGGTGCTAATTATGAATAGTCAAGAAGAAAGAAATACTAAGTGTGCGCGTGAAATAGTCCGTATACTTGAGCGGGGCGACGGGAAGGCTTTTGCTAATTATCTATCGGAGGATTGCGTCGTGACGATCATAGGCGACCTTGTGTTTTCGAGGACGCTTAAGACAGGGAAAGACTTGCTTGCCGCTTTTTCAGGAGTGGGCGGGGAAACCCTGGACTGGAAGTACAATATTTATAACACTACGGCCCAGGATGACCGTGTAGCCGTCGAGGTTGAGACCTTAGTCCGTATGCCGTCCGGAAAGCTTTACAACTGCAGGTATCATTTCCTCTGGACATTCCGCGACGGCAAGGCGGTTGACTGGAAAGAATATGCAGATACGGAAATGGTCACGTGGGGCCTGTTGGACGGCGTCAAACCATGGCCGCCGATAAGCGACGAAGAGCGCATCGCGGCGTTCGAAGCGCGGAGAAAACAATTCCCGCAGGACTGAGCGGACAGTGGAAGAGAACCAAAGTTTACTAAGCGGTAAATAAGAAAGGGGTGCTAATTATGAATAGTCAAGAAGAAAGAAATACTAAGTGTGCGCGTGAAATAGTCCGTATACTTGAGCGGGGCGACGGGAAGGCTTTTGCTAATTATCTATCGGAGGATTGCGTCGTGACGATCATAGGCGACCTTGTGTTTTCGAGGACGCTTAAGACAGGGAAAGACTTGCTTGCCGCTTTTTCAGGAGTGGGCGGGGAAACCCTGGACTGGAAGTACAATATTTATAACACTACGGCCCAGGATGACCGTGTAGCCGTCGAGGTTGAGACCTTAGTCCGTATGCCGTCCGGAAAGCTTTACAACTGCAGGTATCATTTCCTCTGGACATTCCGCGACGGCAAGGCGGTTGACTGGAAAGAATATGCAGATACGGAAATGGTCACGTGGGGCCTGTTGGATGGCCGCAAACCATGGCCTCCGATAAGCGACGAAGAGCGCATCGCGGCGTTCGAAGCGCGGAGAAAACAATTCCCGCAGGACTGAGCGGACAGTGGAAGAATACCGAAGTTTACTAAATTAATTGAAGTGAGGGAAAATAATGAGTAAGGAAAATAATCCCAACTGCACTATTAAGCACATGGTTCTGTTGAAGTGGAAGCCGGGAACCACAGAAGAGCAAGCTAAGGCCTTTGGCGAGTGGATCCGTGAGCTGGCTGATGATATTGGCTTTGTCTTTGACTTAGAGCACGGACCAAGTTTAGAACCTCGCTATCATAGCGCCTATTTTGATTACTGCATTATGCTGAGCCTTGGCGGCGGATATGAAGCGATGAGTGCATACATGTCGCATTGGTCTCACTTACGCGCCGACGCACGGATGGCTTCCGTATGCGGTATTATTGAACAGGTTATGGCGTTCAACTTTGAAGTTAACCCGTATGGGCGCACCGAATATGATCCTGTTTTAGCGAGAGAGGACATCGAGCGGGAGAGAGAACGCGTCCAGCGCGTGCATCCCAATAAGGATATGGCTTATGTACCTGATTTGCGTGGACGTTTTGTTGAAGATGCCATTCCTATGCTTGAAGCAGCCGGGATTACCCTTGACTCTGAACGGATGATACTTATGGGCAGTTCCTGGGCTCCTGGGCGGATCAACGCTACCGAACCGGAAGCTCAAAAAGAAGTGCCAAAAGGAACCAAGGTGAAATTAACTGTAAGTGGTGATTATTTGATGGGTGTTGATGTTCCGTATGTGATAGGCGATCGTCCTCTTTCACCAGTCAAGTATTAACCGTTCATTACTATGTGGTAGGCGCAGACCATCATCATCCGGGCGATTGCGATGATAGCCTTTTTATGGCGAAAAGCCTATAAAGGGATCTATTATCTTGCAGGCGTAGACGTGTCTTAATACCGGGAGAAGAACGAATTGCTTTCCCCGAGCGTTATGAGGCGTTCCACGCTCGGGGAAAGCAAGAGCCGTAATGAATGGACGTTGACTGGTGCTGAGTTGTGCACTTGCGAAGTAAGAATTCATTTCTAGTGTTTAATTGCACTAATGGTCGATTGCATTAATAATAGTAATTATTGAGTGGTTCTCCATACATGGCACAATGTAATCAACAATTGAAAAGGCGGTTATGAACTGTGCCAAGGAAAATAATAGTTGTTAGTCACAGCGAACCCGATATTCTTAAACTTTGCCTTGTTAAGCAAGGGAGTAGGTTACAATCGGAGAAGATACTAGGTGATATCCAGCAGCCCATTCGGCTAGGAGCATGACTGACGTTTGATCTCTTGGAATGGTAGGACGAAGGAACTTCGGGCTATGACCTAGGAACGCTGTGAAGACAACGGAACAATGAAGTAATGACTAATCAATCAAGGGAGGATAACACATGAGCAACTTTAAGTATTTGTTTACTCCGATAAAAATCGGATCCATGGAACTTCAGAACAGGATCATGATGGCTCCGCACGCATTGATAGGTTGGCCACCTGCCAGCGATGAACATGTTGGCTATTTCGAAGCCCGCGCCAAAGGCGGAGCAGGTATGATGGTTATTGGCAGCTGCGTTGTGCAGCCGTTTGTGGGTGAAGAGGGGCTGTTGCGCTGTTACGACCGCGATGAGATACCGAAGTTAGCTAAGATTATTAATGCAATTCACAAATGGGGCTCCAAAGCGATCGTTCAGGGAATCTTGGGGACGGGTGGTGCTCCCGGCACGCGGGTACCAGCCAAGAGCGTTCCCACGTCAATTTGGGGCGATTATCAGAACCGGGAATTGTCATTGGAAGACATTCAACAACTGATCAAAGATCACGGACAGGCAGCAGCCAATGCCCAAGAGGCGGGAGCCGACGGCATAGAGTTCCCGGCAGGCGGCGGTGTTGGACTGCAGTTCTTCTATTCACCGTTGGGCAACAAACGCACGGACGCTTATGGCGGCGATGTCGAGGGAAGAACCAGGATTCTCGTGGAGATTGCCAATGAAGTCAAGGCGCGTTGCGGACGCGACTTTAACATTGGATATGTAGTGAATGCCGACGAAACCATCCTGGGTGGACCCGGGCTGGATGTCGGCACGCAGGCTTGCAAAATCCTGGCCGATACCGAAAATGTTGATTGGCTGCGGATTACCGCCGGTGGGCAGAAGCCTCAGTCGATCCAGTTGCACTATCCTTCGTCTTATCTGCCTCAGGGTACCCAGCTGTATGCCGCGGCAGCTGTGCGTGAGGTTGTAGACAATATTCCGATCATTGGCGGCGGCCGGGTTAACAGCGCTGAGTTTGCTGAGCAGGCCTTGGCTGAAGGCCAATGCGACCTCGTATATGCCGCCCGGGCGTTCCTCTGCGATCCAGAATGGCCCAATAAAGCCAAGCGGGGCGATACGGAAGAAATCCGCAACTGTATCGGCGATGTTGAGGGTTGTTTCCTGCGCATTACTTCTGGAGCGCCTGCGGGCTGTACCTGTAACCCCGATCTTCAGCGTGAGCATTTGGCATTGCCCATGGCCGAAAAGAAGAAGAAAATAGCTGTTATCGGCGGTGGCCCGGCCGGCATGCAGGCCGCACTCGTTGCCGCCAAACGCGGCCATAACGTAACGCTGTTGGAGAGGACCGGTGCCCTTGGCGGTCATATTCTCATGGAAGCCCAGCTTCCCGGTCTTGCCGATCGTGCCGATCTGCCGCGTTGGTTAACACTTCAACTCCAAAAACAGAATGTTGACATTCGTTTGGATGAGGAAGCTACTGCCGAATCTGTCATATCCCTGCAGCCGGACGCCGTGGTTGTCGCTACCGGCTCGGAGTATGCCCGAACAGGAATTAGTCATTTGCACATGATGCCTATTACCGGCGTGGAGGCTGATTATGTGCTGACACCCGAAGATGTTATTCTGGCTAAGAACGAAGTTGGCCAGAAAGTCGTCGTCTATGATGCCACCGGTTATCTTATTGGGCCTGGTATTGCAGAGATGTTTGCGGATCAAGGCAAGGAAGTCACGTTTATCTGCCCTGACCCGGCGATGGCAAAATCCGTACACAATATCGGCGTTGATAAGCTTGTTGCCCTGCGCGTCCTTACCAAAGCCCAGTTTATACCTAATACTATGATTTCCGGTATCGATGATCATACGCTTGGGCTGACGAATATCCTGACCTATCAGATTGACGAGCTGAATGATGTCGACACGGTGATTCTGGTCACATGCAGACCTCCACGGGATGAGCTGTACGATGAGCTTAAGGGGAGAGTCCCCGAGCTTCATGTCATCGGAGACGCCAACGATTCTCACTGGAGTGCCTTCTGTATTGATGATGCCATAAAGGCCGGCCAAAAAATAGGTATGCAACTCTAGTTTGTCTTAGAGACTCTTCAATAGAATTAGGGAGGCGGCTTTTGGAGTCGCCTCCGTTTTATAAGACCATTAAGCTAAATGGAAATTTCAGGATAGGAGGCAGAATAGCAATGGACAAAGAAATTTGGATTTGGGCTGAGCACGAACAAGGTGAAATACGGGAAGCCAGCCTGGAAGTTCTGGGAGAAGCCCGCAGATTGGCCAACAAGATCAAAGGCAAGGTATGTGCATTTCTCTTTGGAGAGGAAATTTCAGGACTGACAGGGGAACTTGCCTCCTACGGCGCCGATGTCGTCTACCTGTACGAGGATAGCTCGTTCAAAGAGCTTAACCTGGATTTGTATCTGAAGGCTTTCTCCGAAAAGGGGAAGGAAGGTTCTCCGCAGTTAATTCTCATTTCAGCGACGCCCAACGGGATTAGTCTGGCTCCGCGATTGGCTGCCCGCCTTCAATGCGGCTATGCAGCCAACACCGTTACCATAAGTATGGAAGTGGACAATCGTATCAAAATCAACCGATCCGCGTATCTTGATAAAGCCCAGGCGGTATTCTCCTTTGCCCCCAACAACACGGTGGTAGTCACCATGAAGCCTGGGAGTTTGGGATTGGACAAAGCGGTGCGTTCCCGAAAATGCGAAAGTATCGCTGTGAAGATCGAGGATATCCCGGCATCACGGACAGAGGTACGGGGCTTTGTGAAAGCCGATCCAAAGGTTGTTTCATTGGGCGAGGCTGAACGTGTGGCTGCAGCGGGCGCCGGTTTCCGTGACAAAGATGACGTTGGTCTCGTCTGGAAATTGGCTGAAGCTATCGGAGCTGCTGTAGGTGGATCAAAACCCACTGTTGACAGAGGCTGGATTCCGCATAGCCGCCTGGTGGGACAAAGCAGCGGGCGCCGCTTGTCACCGCGTCTGTTTGTGGCCGTGGGAGTCTCCGGAACGAATCATTTTGTCGAAGGGATGAAAGACTCCCGCTTGATTATTGCTATCAACAAGGATAAGGGCGCTCCGATCATGAAACTAGCCGATTTGGCGGCTATCGGAGATCTCCATGAGGTGTTGCCGGAAATAATCGGGCAGATTAATCGGAAGCAAGAAGGGGCGGTGTAAAGATGTCGGAAACTTTTGACGTAATCGTCGTTGGTGCGGGCCTTGCCGGGGCTTCAGCAGCTTTAACCGCTGCTAAAGCCGGTTTAAGCGTTCTGGTCATCGAACGCGGCGAGTATATTGGAGCCAAAAATATTACCGGGGGCATGATCTTGACCCGGGTGTTGCAGGATATTGTCCCGAATTATTGGGAAGATGCTCCGCTGGAGCGTCCGATTCAGCATCAAAGAATTATGATGACCTCCGGCGAGAGGGCTTTGGAAATTGACATTGGCAACAGCACTTTTTTGAATCCTCCTTATAATGGGTTTAGCGTGCTGCGCAAGGAATTTGACCAATGGCTGGCAGGAAAGGCACGGGAAGCCGGAGCATTGATCGTGACCGGTACCGTTGTGGATGATTTTCTTTATGAGGGCGACCGGGTGGTTGGCGTAAAAACTCGCAGAACTGAAGGGAATATCCGGGCCAAGGTTGTCATTCTGGCCGACGGGGTTAATTCGCTTCTAGCCCGTAAGGCCGGACTGCGCAAAAAATACGGACACCATGATATCGGTTTAGGGATCAAAGAACTGCTGGCTTTGCCGGCAAAAGTGATTAACGAACGCTTTGGACTTACCGGTAATGCGGGCGCATGCTATGCCGCGATCGGCGACTTTGCCCGCGGTATCCCGGGAGGCGGATTTATTTATACGAATAAAGAGAGCGTGTCGATTGGCATGGTCGTACAGCCTCAGGCTTTAGCCGAACAACGGGTCACCGCGGATGAAGTTCTGGAGCGCTTTAAGGCCAGGCCGGAGGTCGCACGTCTGATTGAGGGCGGAAAACTCCTGGAGTACTCCGGGCATCTTATTCCTGAAGGCGGGTATACAGCGATGCCCAAGCTTTTCCGCGATGGATTGTTAGTAGCGGGAGATGCCGCAGGCTTTGTTGTCAATACCGGAATCGTGCTGCAAGGCATGAATCTGGCTCTTGCTTCCGGAAGATGCGCCGGTGAGACGGCTGTACTGGCTTGCCAAAAAGGGGATCCCTCAACTGCGGTGTTGAGCCGCTACACAACCTTGTTGGAACAGGGTATAGCGCTTTCAGAAATGAAGGCCCATAAGAAAGCCCCGGAATTCATGAGGTCTCCGCGCTTATTTGACCAGTATCCGGATCTCCTGAACAATGTTATGGAACAAATGGTAACCGTGGGTTCTGATCCGCGCCAAAGTTTGATGCGTATGGCCAAAAAAGAACTTGGCAATGTGAAATTAATGGATGTCGTCCGCGATGCCTTGATGGGGGTGAGAGCCTTATGAGTGACCGTGCAGAAAAGCTTGAGCTTATTCGCCACGTTGTGCACATGGAACCGCATATTATTCTGGATAGTGCCAAATGCAGCAACTGTCAACAAAAACCCTGTCTGTACGTTTGTCCGGCCGGCTGCTTTACTGAGAAGGACGGCGAAACCGAGTTTCAGTATGCAGGATGCCTGGAATGCGGGACATGCCGGGTGATGTGCGCCAAGGAAGCTCTGAAGTGGGATTATCCGCTCGGCGGATATGGAGTTTCCATTCGGATGGGTTAAGAAGAATAAAAAAATAAGGAGAAAGTATATGCATATTGCCTTATGTGTTAAGCAAGTATACGATGCGACAGGTCCCTTCAGCCTTACGGAAGAAACCAAGGCGATCGATACACGCAGACTTGTTCCGATTGTAAATCCGGCTGATCTTGCGGCGTTGGCCTTGATACGGGAGGTACTTCCCGCGGGGACTGCGAAGGTCACGGCGATTAGCGTGGGACCGAAGCCGGCCGAGCGTGCGCTAAGGTCTTGTGTTGCCTCAGGGGCAGATGAGGCAGTCCGGATTTGGGATAACGCGCTTGATAGCGCGCTTACCGAGGTGGGAGGCGGTGAAATCATTGCGCGAATGTTGGCGGCAGCCATTAGAAGGCTAAACGTTGACTTGGTCGTTTGCGGCTCGCATGGGCTTTGCGGCGCATCCGGGTTTGTGGGGCCCGCTTTGGCTGAGTATTTGGAATTTGCCCAGATCTCCAGCGTCAGCCGTTTAGAGATTTCTTCCGGGGAAAATGCACTGACTGTTCACCGCCGGCTTGAACGCGGGGATCGGGAAATTGTCTATTGTAAACTTCCGGCGGTCATCACAGTTGACGAGGGTTCAGCCGAGCTGCCATACCCTTCTATGCCCAACGTGTTGGCGGCAGAATGTCTGGAGATACCGGTCATGAACCTTGCGTCGTTAGATTTGACGCCTTCTGCCATAAAACCCGGCGGCGTCCAATTATTGAATTTCGTCCCGCCACGGCCGAGAACAAAGAAATCTGCCGCCGCGGATACCGCTAACCTTACGCAGGCCCAAATAATGCAGCAGCTCAGTGGCGCCGGTCCGGCAAAACAAAAAAGTTCTTTCATCGAAGGCGATCCGAAAAAAGTTGCCTCAGAGATTGTCCGATTTTTAGAAGCGAACGGTATATTGTAACAGCGGGGAAAACAATTTACATTTCTTTCCTCACGGTCTAATTCTTTATAAGAAGGGAGAAAATGTAAACCGGTCGCCGGGTTTCCTGCGATATATCCCGGGTATAAGGTTTTCGGTTCTCCGGAGTTACCTTACCGGAGGACTGATGACGATATGCGCAGTCGGAGAACTATCAAAAAACGGCCCCTTATCCGAAGGCTGTAATTGGAACGACCTATGCCTGGGGTGATCATAGAAAGGACGCCGCAAAACTTCGCGGCGTCCCCTTATCGTTTTAGGGCGAATAAAAAAATCAAATTTCGGTCAGCACAGCTCCCTCAGAATCAATATCCAGGGTCAGGGTTGCAGAAGGCAACCCATTTTCATGGAGTACGCGCTTCATCGTCAGGGCTATCTGATCTTCTTTTCCATAGGGGCAAAAAGCAATCAAAGTCGGTCCTGAACCACTCAGAGCTGCGCCGTACGCGCCAACGTGGACAGCAGATTCTAAGGCTTCGGGCATACCAGGGATTAAAGAAGCCCGCTGATTTTGGTGGATCCTGTCCCGAGTGGCAATTGCCAATAAATCGTATTCCTCATTAATAAACGCATCAACTAAAAGGCCGACGCGGGAAGCGTTAAAGATCACATCAGCTCTGGGAACAGAAGAAGGCAGTATCCCGCGCGCTTTTTCAGTTTCAACGAGAATATCCGGAATCACGACCACCGCTTTAAATTTTGGAGACTTCGCCAGCGTCCTTGGTATAAGTTTGTCTTCATCCATAACTGTCAGGGTAATCCCGCCGCAAAGGGCAGGTGTGACATTATCCGGATGGCCTTCGATTTCAGAAGCAATTTCTAGCAATTGAAGCCGGTTTAAAGGGTTTCCGGCTACCGCGTTTGCAATGATCAGTCCGCCGACGACGGCAGTGGAACTGCTTCCCAGTCCGCGGGCAGGCGGAACATGGCTTTCCAGGGTGATTTTTAAGGGCTTCGGCTGGAAATCAATTTTCTGCCACAGCTTGCAGACAGTTTTCCATAAGAGGTTCGTTTCATCTGTAGGAATATTGCTCGTATAGGTGCCTTTAAGGATAATCTCCAGTTTTTCGCTTTCTTCAGCCTGGATATAGTTATATAGCCTTAAGGCCAGTCCCATGCAGTCAAAACCTGGTCCGAGATTTGCTGAAGTTGCTGGTACTTTTACTTGGAACATTCTTTTCCTCCATTTTTTCGGCAGGTAATCCATGAATATGCCTATTTATTCGAATAAATTCTATAACAATTACTGAGGGAAGTAAACAGTCGGTACAACATTCTTAAATTCATTGCTCAATAATTTCATTCAAGCCTCAATACCCCATATTAGGTCTGGGTGCCACAAGTTCCAGCCGGTCAAATTCCATTTGTCTCCAGCCGAATAACATTATAGATTTTATCCAGTTTGCTGTAGGAATTCAGGGACTGGATGGCCTGACGGAGCTGTCCTTCCCGGCAGGGGTGGGTCACCAGTGCGATTTCGGCGCTTTTATCCGGCCGCGGTTTCTGGATGATGGAATTAAAGCTGATGCCGGCTTCAGCAAAGAATAACGCCAGTGTTGCAAAGACTTTTGGTTCGTCTTTAACTTTAAGCCGGATGTAATAAGCGGTTGTAAAATCATCCGTTGAGATGATCGGATAGTTGCGGTAACAGCCGCAATTCAGGAGTCCTTCGGATCCGGCGGACATATTGCGTACAATCTGGATAATGTCGGCTACAACGGAGCTGCCCGTGGGCAAAGCTCCGGCGCCTTTCCCGTAAAACATGGTTTCTCCGACAGCATCACCGGTGACATAAATCGCGTTGTAAACACCGCCGATATTGGCCAGCGGATGTTTTTTGGAAATCAGGGCGGGATGTACCCTGACTTCGATCCTTTCTTCCTGGTTTTTAGCAATGGCCAGCAGCTTAATCACGCAGCCGAGTTCATCCGCATAGTGAATGTCTTCCGGAGAAATGTTGGAAATTCCTTCGGCATAAACATCGTTAAAGGTTACGCGTGTATTAAAAGCCAAGGAAGAAAGAATCGCAAGTTTGCGGGCGGCATCCAGCCCTTCCACGTCAGAGACCGGATCTGCTTCAGCATAGCCGAGCTCCTGGGCTTCTTTCAGGACATCAGCAAAATTGCGTCCCTGTTCGGTCATAGCAGATAAAATATAATTGGTCGTACCGTTAATAATCCCAAGCAGTGAGGAGATCCGGTTGGCAGTCAGGGATTGCCTTAAGGCAGCGATAATCGGGATACCGCCAGCGACACTGGCTTCAAAATACAAATCTCGGCCGTTCTTTTTCGCAGCTTCAAGCAGTTCTTCTCCATTTTGAGCTAAAAGATCTTTATTGGCGGTAACGACATTTTTGCCGTTTGCCATTGCAGTCAGGATAAGCGTGCGGGCTGGCTCAATACCGCCCATTACTTCAACAACAATGTCAATTTCCGGATCATCCGTGATCTCCCTGGGATCGTCTGTCAAAATAATGCCGCGGCAATCCGGCCGAGGTTTATGGATATCATGGACTAAAGCCTTTTTTATACTTATATCAGCGTTGGTACGGGTACTGATGTCATACCGGTTATTTTCCAGTATGGCAGCTGTACCTGATCCGACAGTTCCAAAACCCAGTAAACCAATTACAATTTTCTTCATAATATTTCCTCCCTATCCCTTCTGAATGAACAAGTGTTTCTGTACAGTGGACATTATACCAAGCTATCCTGGAATTGGCAAGGATATTTTTGATCGGTCCACTGCAGGATGAAAAGTATACTCCAAATATATTGACACAGTTAACTGTATCATATACACTTAGGTAAAATAATTATATGTGCTATAACACAGCGTTAGCGAGATAATGATGGTTCAGAAAGTCTGTAGAGTTTTTCTTATTCTCATATATGAATATGCACGTTAGGAAGTGTAGCAATTAGACTCCCTGTTTTTTTTTATTAAGGTATATTTTACATGTTGATTGTGTTTCGTTACAATATAGATAGTGTTGAAATCAAAATTGAGTTTCGGAAAGGAGTATTCACATGATTATCTATTGCGATGGTAAATTTGTTGACAGCCAGGAGGCGAAAATTTCTGTATTTGATCATGGCTTTCTTTATGGAGACGGTGTATTTGAAGGGATCCGGGCCTATAATAGCCGGGTATTCAAATTAAAGGAACATATCGACAGACTGTATGAGTCAGCCAATGCGATCCTGTTAAACGTTGAGGTAAGCCGTCGGGAAATGATGGATATCGTTGTGGAAACTGTAAGGAAAAACAATCTTACAGATGCTTATATCCGCCTGATTATTTCCAGAGGGGTCGGAGATATGGGTTTAGACCCAAGGAAATGCCCTAAATCGGAAATTATTTGTATTGCCGGCAATATTTCATTGTATCCGCAGAGCATGTACGAAAATGGGATGGAGATCATTACGGCTGCCACCCGCCGGAACAGTTCGGATGCGTTAAGCCCGAGAATCAAATCCCTGAACTATTTAAACAATATTATGGCTAAGATTGAAGCCAACAGGGCAGGTCTGATGGAAGCATTGATGTTGAATCAGGAAGGGTATGTCAGTGAAGCCACCGGCGACAACATTTTCATTATCAAAGACGGAGTTATAACCACACCTCCAGTTTATGCCGGGATTTTAAAAGGCGTCACCCGTGATTCGGTCATCGATTTAGCCCGCCAGGAAGGGATCCCCGTTCAAGAAGAACTGTTTCATCTGATTGATGTTTACAGTGCCGATGAGTGCTTCCTGACCGGTACGGCAGCTGAGCTGATTCCGATTATTATGCTGGATTCCAGAAAGATCGGCGACGGTAAACCAGGACCCGTATTTAAAAAGCTGCTGGCTAAATTCCACGAATATGTCAAGACAGAGGGAGAGCCTATCTAGTAACTGTTCTCTAAATAACTAGACATTTAAACCTTTATAGCTGGGTCTGTGTGCCACAGTTCCAGCGTAAGCGGAGCATGGATGCGGAGCGCGGCAGAAAGCGCCATGGAGGGCGCTATCTGCCGAGACCGGAATGTGGCGCGCAGACCAGACCCAAATGATTATATTAATAGATTGAAAACAAACAATAGATTAAAGACAAAAAAATTTCAGGAAAGGAAGCGATTCCATGAACAGTGATGCAGTAAAAGTTGGAATTGACAGGGCACCTCACCGCTCTCTATTTAAAGCTCTTGGACTTACCGACCGGGAAATCAATAAACCCTTGATCGGTATCGTCAACTCCTTTAATGAATTTGTGCCCGGGCATATGCATCTGCGTCAAATTGCCGAAGCAGTCAAAACCGGAGTCAGAGAAAATGGCGGTACGCCGCTCGAATTTTCGACGATTGGTGTCTGTGACGGCATTGCCATGGGACACGTCGGGATGCATTTTTCCCTCGCGAGCAGGGAGCTGATTACCGACTCCATTGAGATCATGGCCAGAGCACATGCTGTCGATGCCCTGGTATTTATTCCAAGCTGTGACAAAATTGTCCCTGGAATGCTGATGGCTGCAATGCGGCTGAATCTGCCGTCCATCGTCGTGAGCGGCGGACCGATGCTACCGGGTCGTCACGAGGGGAAAAATGTTGATTTTATCACAGTCTACGAAGGCGTCGGTAAAGTCTACAGCGGCCAGGAAAGCCAGGAGTGGCTTCAGGGACTCGAACAGAATGCGTGCCCGACCTGCGGTTCCTGCGCCGGGATGTTTACGGCAAACTCCATGAACTGCCTGACAGAGGTCATCGGCATGGCTCTGCCCGGCAATGGTACGATACCGGCTGTCTATTCCGAGAGAATACGCTTGGCCAAAGAAACCGGCTATCAGGTTATGAACCTGCTGCGGGACAATATTCGGCCACGTGATATCGTAACGAGCATTTCAATCAGGAACAGCATTGCCGCCGACATGGCGTTAGGGTGTTCAACCAATACCATCCTTCATCTGCCTGCGATTGCGTTTGAAGGAGAAATCGAATTTGATTTGGCCGAGATCAATGCAATCAGTGACCGGACCCCTCAGATCTGTAAACTGAGTCCGGCGGTGAACGGGCATTATCTCGTCGAAGTCAATGAAGCAGGCGGGATCAGTGCCGTTTTGAAGAGCTTGCTGGATGCCGGTTTGATCGATGGTTCCGGCATGACGGTTTCCGGCAGTACCATGGCGGAAAGGCTAAGCAGCGCGGCTGTCAAAAATCCGGGTGTGATCCGGCCGCTGACTGATCCGTATTCCGCCAAAGGCGGACTCTGTGTCCTGTTTGGCAACCTGGCACCGGAAGGAGCCGTGATCAAAGTAGGGGCTCTGGCGAACAGGGATATTGTCTTCGAGGGCGCGGCCAAGGTCTACGACGGAGAAGACCTGGCAGCGGAAGCGATCCGCAGCGGCGTGATTAAAGAGGGCGATGTCGTGATTATTCGTTATGAAGGACCGAAAGGCGGACCGGGTATGCGAGAGATGCTCGGGCCAACCGCAACGCTGGCAGGGATGGGGCTTGATTCTTCTGTGGCGTTGCTTACCGACGGACGTTTTTCCGGAGGCAGCCGGGGACTTTCGATCGGGCATATCTCTCCAGAAGCAGCGCTCGGTGGGGAGATTGCGTTTGTCGGAAACGGCGATATGATTCGGATTGATTTAGAAAAACGGACCATCGACTGGCTTCTGCCCGAATCTGAAAAAGCAGAAAGAAGAAACAGCTTTGACCCGGAAAAAGGGTTGGAGAAAGTGTATAAAGTAGCAGGCCGGACAGGATATCTGGGACGTTACGTCCAATTTGCCCAGTCGGCCAATAAAGGAGCAGCTTTCCGGACACTCAAGGAGGAATGAATGAATGGATAAGTCCAAAGAAGACGCCTTAATAGCCAGAGACCCTGAAATTACCTGGGAAGACGAAGAAAGTCTTGCTTTGGATAATTATAATGGCGCCAAAGCGCTGCTCGATGTACTGGACCAGGAAGGGGTAGAGCTGATATTCGGGTATCCTGGCGGATCTTTGCTCGCACTGTATGATGCGCTTCTGGACAGCTCGATCCGTCATATCCTGCCGAGACATGAGCAGAGTGCTGTTCATGCGGCCGATGCCTACGCGCGGGTCAGCGGCAAGGTTGGCGTCTGTCTGGCCACCTCAGGTCCGGGAGCCGCCAATATGGTTACAGGAATTGCGAATGCGTATATGGATTCCATTCCGCTTGTGATTTTAACCGGTCAGGTATCGACCCAGCTGTTAGGGACGGATTCTTTTCAGGAAGTAGACATTACGGGAATCACGATGCCGATCACGAAGCATTCCTATCTGGTCAAAGATGCCAGAGACATTCCGCGTATCGTGAAAGAAGCGTTTTACATTGCCAGTACAGGACGTCCGGGTCCGGTCCTGATCGATCTGCCGAAGAATATTATGGCAGCAGAGGTCACTGAGCCTTATCCGTCCAAAGTAGCGCTGAAAAGCTATAAATTCTTCACTAAAGGAAACTCCGGTCAGATTTCTGAAGCAGCTAAAGCGCTGGCCCAAAGCAAAAAACCGATTGTTTATGCCGGGGGAGGCGTCATAACCTCCGGAGCCGGCAAGATTCTTCAGGAAATGCTCGAAAAAGCCAATCTTCCTGTGGTTACAACGCTGATGGGCATTGGCAGTGTCCCGTCCAAGCATCCGAATCATTTAGGGATGGTCGGAATGCATGGGACCATTACTGCCAATCTCGCCGTCGATGAGTGCGATTTACTGATTGCCATCGGTGTCCGCTTTGACGACAGGGTCACGAGCGGGCTGAAACACCGTTTTGCTACGAAGGCAAAAGTCATTCATATTGATATTGACCCTGCCGAGATTGGCAAAGTTATCCGTGCACATATACCGATTGTCGGAGATGCCAAACTTGTCCTGGAAGAGTTCCTTACCAAAATCAATCCGCCGGCCATTCAGGATTGGTGGAACGAACTCAGGAGCTGGCAAAAGGAATACCCGTTAAGCTATGAGCAGGATGGCCGCCTGAATCCGCAGACGATTTTGGAAGCGATGGGAAAAATCAGCGGGGAAGAAGCGGTCGTGGTGACGGATGTCGGCCAGCACCAGATGTGGGCGGCTCAATTCTGTCCGGTTAATCAAGAAAGACATTTTATTACCAGTGCCGGTCTGGGCACGATGGGGTTTGGTCTTCCGGCTGCAATCGGCGCCCAGTTTGCGAAACCGGACAGTCTGGTCTTTCTGGTTACCGGAGACGGTTCTTTACAAATGAGCATCCATGAGCTCGCCACCGCGGTTCAATATCACCTTCCCATAAAAATAGTCCTGATGAATAACGGGGTTTTAGGCATGGTAAGGCAGATGCAAAAAATGCTCTTTAACGAGCGTTTCAGCCAGATCCAGCTGGATGCCAATCCCGATTTTGTGAAACTCGCTGACGCCTATGGGATCAAAGGGCGCAGAGTCGAGCAGGCCGACCAGGTTGAAGATGCCTTGAAGGAAGCTGTTGCAACGCCCGGACCTTTTTTGCTGGATTTCACGATCTCACCGGATGAAGTTGTACTTCCTTTTGTCCCTGCCGGTCAGGGAATTACAGAGATACTGGAGGGGAAGGAATAATGCTGCATACGCTCGCTGTAATGGTCGAAAATGATCCGGGGGTCCTGGCACGGGTATCAGGCCTGTTTTCCCGGCGGGGCTACAATATCTACAGCCTGACGGTATGTCAGACTGAAAATCCGGACCTTTCCATGATGACGATCGTGGTTGAGGGTGACAGCCAGGTCATTGAACAGGTCACCAAGCAGCTGCATAAACTGGTCGTCGTCCATAAGGTGACCAATCTGAGCCAGGAGTCCGTGGTGAACAGGGAGCTGGCCCTGATCCGGGTCAAGGTTAAATCGGATACCCGGCTCGAAGTACTCCAGACGGTAGACATCTTCAGAGGCAGAGTCGTCGATATGGGCAAAAATAATCTAACCATTGAGCTAACCGGTGATGAAGAAAAGATTGATGCGTTTGTCAGAACGATGCGATCTTACGGCATTCTCGAGCTTGTCAGAACCGGTAAAATTGCGATTGCCCGTTCCGATAATTAAAATTAAGAAATAATGAATAAGGAGAGTAAATAACATGGCTAAAATGTATTATGATCAAGATGCTGATTTGGGATTGCTGAAAGGAAAGACGATTGCGGTAATGGGTTGGGGAAGCCAGGGTCACGCCCAATCACAGAACCTTAAAGATTCCGGTTTGAATGTCATTGTGGGCTTGCGTAAAAACAGCCCGAGATGGAAAGAAGCCGAAGAAGCCGGCCTAACGGTGATGACGGTTGCTGAAGCAGCAGCCAAAGCGGACCTGATCCAAATCCTTCTGCCTGATGAGACCCAGAGCAGGATCTACCGGGAAGAAATCGAGCCGTCGCTCACTGCCGGCAAAGTACTTTGCTTTTCACACGGCTTCAACATTCACTTTGGCCAGATCGTGCCGCCGGCTGATGTCGATGTGATTATGATCGCTCCGAAGAGCCCGGGACATCTGGTCCGCCGGACCTACACCGAAGGTGCAGGAACACCGGGACTGATCGCCGTCTATCAGGACGCTACCGGTAACGCCCACCAGATTGGTCTTGCTTATGCCAAAGGGATTGGCTGCACCCGTACAGGGCTGATTGAAACTACGTTCGCTGAAGAGACCGAAACCGATTTATTCGGTGAACAGGCAGTACTTTGCGGCGGTGCGTCCGAATTGGTCCGCGCCGGTTTTGACACACTTGTAGAAGCCGGTTACCAGCCGGAAATCGCCTACTTTGAGTGTCTGCATGAACTGAAGTTAATTGTCGACCTGATGTACGAAGGCGGAATCAGCCGGATGCGCTACTCCGTATCCGACACAGCCCAGTACGGGGACCTGATGGTCGGCAGACGGATCATTACGGAAGAAACCCGCAAGGAAATGAAGAAAGTTCTTTCTGAAATCCAAAACGGGGAATTTGCCCGCAAATGGCTCTCCGAAAATCAGGTTGGCCGTCCGGTCTTCAATGCCATGACCCGCAGGGATGCCGAACACAAAATTGAAAAAGTCGGCCAGGAGCTTCGTTCGATGATGCCTTGGCTGAAGAAGAAATAACCTCAACTCTCAATACCAATATTTGGGGTATGTCTGTGGGCTACAATACCGCTTTTCGACCGTTGTGCCATCCGTGGCACAAAAGGCCGCGCTCCGCATCGTGCTCCGCTCACAGCGGAACTGTAGCCCCCAGACTAATCTTTGGTATGAATACTTGCATGTTGATTCCAAAGTGTATTTTTCAGAATAATTTAACGAATATCTCCAGAGATCAGTCTCCGTAATATATAGGCGGCGACAAGCGGAGCAAGGAGTGCGAAGCGCGGCTTTTTGAGCCAGGAGGGCTCAATTGCCGTAAGCGGCTATATATTACGGAGACCTACCTGGATAAAAAATCTTTATGAATAAAATTGATTCTAAGCGCAAGGGGGGTAGGGTAGTGAGACGGATTGAATTTTTTGACACAACGCTGCGGGACGGGGAGCAGTCTCCAGGGGTTGCGCTGAATATGGAAGAGAAGCTGCAGATTGCCCGTCAGCTGGAAAAACTGGGTGTGGATATCATTGAAGCCGGTTTTCCGATTACTTCTCCGGGCGATTTTCAGGCCGTATCCCTGATCGCTGAAAAAATCAGAAATACGACCATTGCTGCGCTTGCCAGGGCAGAAGCCAAGGATATTGAAAGGGCCTGGGAGGCGATCCATATCGCGGAAAGCCCGCGAATCCATACATTTATTGCGACATCTCCGATTCATATGCAGTACAAACTCAGAAAAACACCGGATGAGGTGTTGGAACGCGCTGTCTATGGGGTCAAACTGGCAAAATCCAAAGTTAGCGATGTTGAATTCAGTGCTGAAGATGCTTCCCGTAGCGACGTGGATTTTCTGGCCAAGGTATTCTCACTGGTCATTAAGGCCGGAGCTACTGTGATCAACATCCCGGATACCGTCGGGTATGCGATGCCCGCAGAATTTGCTCAGTTCGTCAAGGCGATCATGGACAAAACGGAGGGCATTGAAAAAGTCAAAGTAAGCGTCCACTGCCACAATGATCTCGGACTGGCCGTGGCAAATTCCCTGGCAGCAGTCAAGGCAGGCATTCATCAGATTGAATGTGCGGTCAACGGCCTCGGAGAACGGGCTGGGAATGCTGCGCTGGAAGAATTGGCCATGGCGCTGCACACCCGGAAAGACCTTTATGAGGTCGAGACAGGTATTGTCACCCGGGAGATTTCCCGGACCAGCAGTCTGGTCAGCAGACTGTCCGGTATGAGGGTCCAGCCGAATAAAGCGATCGTCGGCAAAAACGCTTTTGCGCACGAATCAGGCATTCATCAGGACGGAGTCCTGAAAGAACGCAGTACGTATGAAATTATGTCCCCGGATGCCATCGGACTCGATATGAATACGATTGTCCTCGGCAAACATTCCGGGAGGCATGCGGTTAAACAGTCTCTGGACGACCTGAGCATTGAAGTCAGTGAAGAACGCTTTGAGAAGCTTTTTGAAGACTTCAAAACCCTTGCTGAAAAGAAAAAAATTATCACGGAAGCTGATCTTTATGCGCTTGCTGAAACGCAGGAGGCAGAGGAAACGCTGGTCTTAAATTACTGGCAGATTCTAAGCGGAAACAACCTGAAGCCTACGGCGACGATTGGCTTAGAGCTGAAAGATGGGAAAGAGCATCATAATGAGCTGGTGAAAGCGGCTTATGGTGACGGTCCTGTAGCGGCTGCCTATAAGGCGATCGACAAAATTGTCGGGATTGAAGGAAAACTGCAGAATTTCTCGTTACAGGCGATTGACGTCGGCGAGGATTCTCAGGGTGAAGTAACCGTAACGGTTTTGTTCGGTGATCACACTGTTGCCGGCCGGGGAGTCAGTCCGGATATTATCGAGGCCAGTGTTAAAGCGTATGTCCAGGCTGTCAACAGGGCACTCAGCAAAGGCTGGATCAGCCTGAAGCAAAGATGATAACTGGAGACAAAACAGGCTGTGATGATGCATGATTGAGGATACTTATTATCTCATCTCGCACGTACTGAATGTTCACGCAGATGAGATAATATTATATGAACAGGAGCATAGGCAAAAAGGAGGTTGTTGCCCATGGGTATGACGATAAGCGAAAAAATTCTGGCAGCCCATGCCGGAGTAGATAAAGTTGTTCCCGGAGAAATCATCAATGCCAAATTGGATATAGTCTTATCCAATGACGTTACGGCTCCGGTGGCGATCAAAGAGTTTGAAAAGTTAGGAATTGAAAAGGTATTTGACAGGAAAAAAATTGCGCTGGTACCCGACCATTTCACACCGAACAAAGATATAGCCTCCGCGGAACAATGCAAAACTGTCAGGGAATTTGCCCGGAAACATGAGATTAAACATTACTGGGATACCGGAAGAGTCGGTATCGAGCACTGTCTGCTCCCGGAACAGGGCGTGGTTCTACCCGGTGACCTAATTATCGGCGCCGACTCCCACACCTGCACATATGGCGCACTCGGCGCTTTTGCGACCGGCGTCGGCAGTACGGATTGCGCGGCTGGGATGGCCACAGGTGAGGCTTGGTTCAGAGTACCCGAAACTTTAAAATTTGTTTTTCACGGCACGAAGTTTCAGCCCTATGTCGGCGGCAAAGACCTGATCCTATATATCATCGGCAAAATCGGCGTTGACGGTGCCCGCTACAAAGCGATGGAATTTACCGGAAACGGCATCAAAGCGCTTTCTATGGACAACAGGCTGACGATGTGCAATATGGCAATCGAGGCCGGCGGCAAGGCCGGAATCATTGAACCGGACGAGATTACGCTGGAGTACGTTAAAGCAAGGGCAAAAAGAGATTATAAAGTCTATCAAAGCGACCCGGATGCCATATACGAGAAGGTTTATGAATTTGACACGGAAGATATTCCGCTGCAGATTGCTTTCCCGCATCTTCCGGAGAACACAAAATCGGTAGATGAAGCGCGCGGCATAAAAATAGATCAGGTTGTCATCGGCTCGTGTACGAACGGACGTCTTGAGGATCTCGAAATCACGGCTAAGATTCTGAAAGGAAAGAAGATCCATCCGAATATCCGCTGCCTGATATTCCCCGGGACACAGGATATCCTGCTCGAAGCGATGAACCGCGGCTGGATTCAGACCATGATTGAAGCCGGAGCAGCAGTCAGTACGCCGACCTGCGGGCCATGTCTGGGCGGTCATATGGGAATCCTAGCGAAAGGTGAACGGTCGCTGTCCACCACAAATAGGAATTTCGTTGGCCGGATGGGCCATCCCGAAAGCGAAGTATACCTGTGCAATCCGGCAGTCGCTGCGGCTTCAGCCATATGCGGACAAATCGTTCATCCGAGGGAGGTCGTTGATAATGGGTAAAGCTTGGAAATTCGGCCATGATATTGACACGGATGTCATCATCCCGGCCCGCTATTTAAACCGCTTCGAACCTGAACATCTCGCCGCCCACTGTATGGAAGATGCGGATGCAACGTTCGCTGCCAACGTTAAGCCAGGCGATATGATGATCGGCGGCAAAAACTTTGGCTGCGGATCTTCGCGGGAACATGCTCCGCTGGCGATTAAAGCGGCCGGTGTCAAGGCCGTCATCGCAGAATCCTATGCACGGATATTTTACCGGAATGCGCTGAACATCGGGATGCCGATTCTGGAGTGTCCGGAAGCTGTCAAAGGCATTGAGTCCGGTGACGAGATTGAGGTCGATCTTCAGAACAGCACGATTCAAAACGTCAGCAAGGGAACAAGTTTTCAGGCCACTCCTTTTCCGCCATTTATGCAGGAATTGATCAAAGCCGGTGGGCTGGTTCCGTACGTAAAGGAGAAAAGAAAGAATGCCTAAAATTGCCGTATTACCCGGTGACGGGATTGGAAGAGAGATCATCCCTGAAGCGCTGAAAGTGCTTCAGGCAGTATTAAAAGACTGCCCGGTCAAGTTCGAATTCGACAGTTATCTGATCGGCGGAGCCGCAATCGATGAAGTCGGCAAAGCACTGCCTGCCGAAACACTGGATGCCTGCAAGAAGGCTGATGCAGTGCTTTTGGGCGCGATCGGCGGACCCAAATGGGATACACTGCCGGCGAAGGAAAGACCTGAGCTCGGCGCGCTTTTGCCGATCAGAAAAGAACTCGGTCTTTTCGCGAATATCCGTCCGGTCAAGATGATTCCTTCGCTCATTTCAGCTTCCACCTTACGGGAAGAAGTCGTCAAGAATGTGGATATGGTTGTGATCCGCGAACTGACCGGCGGGATCTATTTTGGAGAAAAGGGAAGAAACGAGAGTCCCAGGGCGGCCTATGACGTCCTTCTCTATAATGAGGAAGAAGTCCGCCGGATCATTGAACTTGGTTTTGAAACTGCGAGAGGCAGAAGGAAAAAGCTTTGTTCGGTTGATAAGGCTAATGTGCTCGAGTCGTCTCGTTTCTGGCGGGAGATTGCTGAAGAAGTGGCCAAGGAATACCCGGATATCGAACTGACCCATATGTATGTTGATAATGCTGCGATGCAGCTCGTGCGTTATCCGGAACAGTTCGACGTGATCGTCACAGAGAATATGTTCGGAGATATCCTGACCGACCTGGCTTCGATGCTCGGTGGTTCGATCGGCATGCTTGCTTCAGCCAGCCTGAGCGGCAAAAAAGGACTGTATGAGCCAGCTCATGGCTCCGCACCGGACATTGCCGGCCAGAATAAAGCCAATCCGCTGGCGACGATCCTTTCGGCAGCCATGATGCTGCGCTATACGTTTGACCTAAACGAAGAAGCCGGTAGAATAGAGAATGCTGTGGCCAAAGTTCTGGATCAGGGCTATCGGACAGCCGACCTGGCCAAACCCGGCGATAAAGTGCTTGGGACCAAAGAAATGGGTGACGCAGTGGTAGCTGCGCTGTAAGGCTTAACGATGATTAAGAATAAGACCGCTATGATTGTTGAAATCATTGCGGTCTTTGATTTTTTTTATGTCATCCGTGACAAAAGGCCGTGTAATTTGAAAATTTCAAAGCGCTTCAAAGCAAATAAGGTTCTATAATGTAATGTTGACAACATAATCATTTTATAGTAGCATGCATATAGTGTATATACACTATATAGAGGTGACTTACTATATGAAGAACAATGAAAAGAAGTCGTCAATCTGTAATTGTCTGAATTTACGTAGGGCTGCTTCGACAATTACAAAAATATATGATGAAAAGCTGAGCCCAAGCGGATTGACAGTCAGCCAGTATTCAATTTTGAAGCATCTAAAGTTTTTTGGTCCCATCAGTGTCAGTGATCTGGCTATAAAAATCAGGTTGGACAGGACGACTTTAGTCCGTAGCTTTAAACCTCTGGAAGCGGCATCCTTAATTATTGATGTTTCTCAAAAAGGCACCCGAAACCGTCAGCTTCAATTAACCCAAAAAGGAATTGAGAAATACATTGAGGCGGAATACCTGTGGAACGATGCGCAGAATTTTATTGAACAGGAACTCGGAAAAGAAAATATTGAAAAATTAACATCTCTCCTTTCCGTGATTGAGAGGTTGGGGTCTTAATTTACCCTATTCGTGTATATACACTATATTTATAAAGGAGAGCACAAATCATGCGTATAGAGAATTTGATTCAGGATAAGGCTTATGAATTTGGTTATGAAAAGTGTGGGATTGTCCGTATTCAGGATTTAGAAGGTTATGATAAATGTCTAAGGGAACGTATCGATAAAGTCCCCATCTCAAAGATGTTCTATCAGAGCCAAAGCCGTTTGACGAACCTGCAAGAGCGGTACCCCTGGGCAAAATCTGTTATCGTCGTTGTTTCTCATTTCGGACATTATAAAGCACCTGGGCAGTTAAAAGGTCATATCGGTAAACACTATCTATTTGACGGACGTGTCAATACGGAATCTAAGGAATTCAAGAGAAGTGTTCTGATGGAACAATTTCTGCAAGATCTGGGACTTAAAACAGCCTCAAACCGAAATTTTGGTATCGTAGGATTACGCTGGGCGGCCATGAGGGCCGGGCTTGGAATCATACGCAAAAATAATTTCTTTTATACGGAATCCGGTTCCTGGGTGCAACTAGAAGCGTGGATTACTGACAAGGATATGGAACTGGTTGAATCAACCAATTTACCGATTTGTCCTGAAGGCTGCTCTAATTGTATCAAAGCCTGCCCCACCTGTTCTCTTTCATCGCCTTATACAATGAATCCACTTAGCTGTATCTCCTTTCTTACTACTTTTGGCGGCCGTGATTTGGCAAACGATCCTCTCGGCAAGAGTTTTGGAACCTGGATCTACGGGTGCGATGCCTGTCAGGACGTATGCCCGATGAACAGCGGCAAATGGACGGAGGAGGACGAATTCCCCGGTGTTTTAGAAATATCGCTTAGTCTCACACCAGAAAACATGATGAAACTGGAAGAAGAATTTTATAAGCATAACATACAGCCAAAATTCTTTTACCTTTCTCCGGATGAATTATGGAAATGGAAAGTAAACGTATTGAATTTCATGCGAAATAATTATCAGGAAAGCTACAAGCAATATATCTTGGAGGCATGCAATAATGAAAATGAAAAGATTCGCGATATAGCACAGATGATCTGTAAAGATGTCTTCAACAGATAATCGATTAAAACGGGCTTACCCGAAGCAAGGGATCATCATTTTTCATCAAGCATAGGTAGAAGAGTCTTCCAGAATTATTTTGGGAGGCTCTTTTTCTAATATACAATTGCAAGTTTTGCAGAGACAAAAGGGGTTAATTTGTTTTGGATTTTTGGCTAATAATTTGAAAATTAAAAAAAAATTAAAATCTTTTTCACGTGATAAGAAATGCGGACTTTTCTTTTGATATATTTACTTGTATAGACAGCGAATTGGAAGCTATCATTCCAGGCTAAAAACTGTAAACGCATCAAAGAAAAATTTAAAGGAGGATGATTGAAAGTGGTAGATTTGAAAGTCCTGACTCAAGCAATGTCCGATTTGGACGAAGACGTGTTAAACAAGGCTATTGATGAAGCGCTAAGCAAAGACGACAATGCCGCAGAAGTTCAAGAAGTTGTTAAAGCCTGTCAGCAAGGTATGACGCTCGTAGGTGAACGCTATGATTCGGGCGAGTACTTTATCGGGGACTTGGTCTTTGCAGGGGAAGTGTTGCAAAACGTCATGGACAAGCTCAA
>JAMPIU010000006.1 GCA_023667845.1 Dehalobacter sp.
CTGCCTTTGTCCAGATATTTCTGGCCTCTTCGTCTTCCGGATAGATGGTTACCCAGAGCTTTTCGACGGGAATTTGCAGTACGCCGGTAATATATTCCCAGGCCCATGGAATGACTTCCTCTTTAAAATAGTCCCCAAAAGAAAAATTCCCGAGCATCTCAAAAAAAGTATGGTGTCTGGCCGTTTTGCCGACACTCTCCAGGTCAGGGGTTCGGACACATTTTTGAGCGGTGGTCGCTCTCGAAAACGGAGGCTCCACTTGCCTTAAAAAATATTGCTTAAACGGAACCATTCCGGCTACCGTTAAAAGTAAAGTAGGATCATCTTTCGGGATCAGGGAAGCACTGGGCTGAATAACATGTCCCTTTCCCTCAAAATACTTCAGAAACATTTCACGCAGTTGATTTCCGGTATACATCTACTTCCTCCTTATATGGAAGGCTCCTCGTACCTTGTAACACGGTACTTAAGCTTATATTTATTACAGAATAGCAAGGGCAAATCTTGCTAAGACATAAGAAAACTTGGCTGGCACCAAGCCTCTTTGGCACAGGCGGCAGCCTTAGTTGCACTTAGGTAGTTCAGAAAGTACTTATACTTTTTGATAAACTAAAATAAGTATAGCCAAAAGAGAAGTTGCCTGTCAACAGACTTGACGGCCGCAAATCCTACTTAATTCTTCGTTGACTTCAGATCTCGCGGTGCAATCAGATAATAATATACATTTCTGATGATAATACGCAGGACCGCCGCCAGTGGAACGGCAAAAAGCATTCCGAGCAAACCGCCGATTTCCCCGCCGGCCAAAAGAGCAAAAACGACCCAGAGCGGATGAAGCCCGATTTTATTGCTCATCAGACGCGGATTAATCAGATTGCTGTCCAGCTGTTGGACGATGAAGATGACCAGTGTGACTTTTACAGCCATCAGAGGGGATCTGCTTAGGCCCAGCAAAATTGATGGTATGCCGCCTAAGATCGGACCAAAATACGGGATCAGATTGGTAATTCCGCAAATGATCCCGATAATCAGCGCATATTCCATACCGATGAGCTTAATCCCTATGCCGATCAAAAAGCCGACGATAACCGCATCAATCATATTGCCCTGGATATACCGCTTGATTACATAATCGATTTCCTGTAATAGCTTGTGCCACTGCTCCCGCATCCTGCCAGGGACAAGCATTAAAACCCCGTCCGTGATTTTTCTCCAGTCCGTTAAAAAATAGATGGCCAGAATTGGGGAAAGAACCATCAACCCGATGGAAGAAAGCAAAGCCGGAATATCTTCCATGACCTTTTCCAGCCAGCCGGTCAGATAGGATTGCCCCTGAATCAGTTTTTTATCCATTAATCTGCTGAGTTCTTCAGGCAGGATACTTTGCGGGTAGACACTTTTCCCGGTTTGTACATAATGGTAAATGACTTCCAGCCTCTCCGGCAGTACAACGGACAGTTTTCCAAGCTCCAGGTAAAACGTAGGCAGCAGCAGTAAAAACAGCACAGCAAGCAAAACCACAATCCAAAGGAAAATCAAGGCAATTGCCCACCGCCGGCGCAGGCCTTTTTTTTCGAGCCAATTGACCATGGGACTTAAAAGGTAGGCGATAACGGCACCTGCTGCAAAAGAAAAAGCAATCTTTTTAACCTTCATAAACAGCAGGAAACCCGCGATAACCAGCAAGATGCCAAAAATCCAACGCAGCTTGGTCTGTCCCATACGCGCCCCCCAGTTATGTTTTAAGACAAATAAAGGGCGGTCTTTTCAAAATGAATTTGAAAATCCCAACCCCCGATGGACAGGCCGTAGCCTTTGCTTCTTGGCCTTGCCGCTACTTGCTATCCATGGTATAAGCGAAGCGCCAACTCTATTCTCCGCATGCACGGTATGAAGAACTCTAGACATGGCAACTCGGCGTCATTCAGCAGCTGCCTGAGCCTGAACGATCTGCTCGCTTTCAAGGAAGAAATCTTCCCACGCTACCAGTGTCCCATCTTCTTCCAAATCAAATACGACTACCTGATCGGTATGACTGTTAAACTCAATAAAACAGTCCCAGCAATAGTATTGTTCCACACCGACCTTTCCGGTCTGTCGTCCCCCGCAAACCGGGCAAATCATGACAATGAACCTCCTTCAATTACAACAACATCCTGGCTCTCGCAAAGAATGTTTTCCTCAAATACAGCCTCCCTGCCCTTCATCAAATCCGCAAAAAGGCCGTCTGATATTTCATAACCAAGTACTTTTTGGACCGTATTGTCCACATAGATATCACCTATTGTTCCTTTGATATCGCCTTCTCCATTAAAGACCTTGTTTCCGACTTTCTGAGACCAGGATGCACCTGAAATCTTTTTCCCTTCTGGATTCTTAACAGCAAGGGAATCCTTGCCGAAAGATACGATATCATCTCTGCTCATGTCTTCGAGCGGGTGCGTAAGCAGGGAATCTTTTTCCACGATAACGCCGGAAACCGTATTGTCTTTTTCATTATATATGATATCTTTTACCCAACCCAGACGTTCCCCGGAATTCAGATCAATCACCGGGAGCCGGACAATATCTCTCATCCTCCGCATAATTCCCTCATTTGCCTTAGGATTATATCCGGTATTATTGCCGGAATATCAGGATAATATTCCTTTCAGCAGTATTGCAATCTATATTATGACATAAAACTGAAATATTGCTGAAAGGAGTATTTCGCACGAGTCAGCCCTTCGGCAATCGTTTCTTATTCTGTCTTAAGAAGATCTTGGCGGATTCCGCGCTTATCCGATACAATGACCCCTCCGCCCTGAACTGTCGGCCCGTCATAAAATACAACCGACTGACCGGGAGTAACTGCCCGCTGCGGAGTCTCAAACTCAACCCTGACAAGATTATTTTCAGGATAAAGAACAGCTGCTGCGGGATTCGCCTTGTAACGAATCTTCGCCTGCACCTTCAAGGGTCCGGACAGCCTTTCCAGAGCAATCCAGTTCAAACCTGTCGCCCAGAGAACATCGGTAAAGACATCATTGTCTTCTCCGAGTATTACCCTGTTGCCAACCGGGTCAATCGAAGCCACAAACATTGGTTTGCCAAATGTTGTCCCTAATCCTTTGCGCTGTCCGACCGTATAATGGATCAATCCCCTGTGTCTGCCGATAATGCGGCCGGAGAGATCCGTGAAATCACCTGGTTCAGAATCTTTTTCCATTGCCGCCCTAATATATTCCGCATAGTTGTTGTCAGGAATAAAACAGATTTCCTGACTCTCACTGCTGTCGGCAGCTTTCAGGTTCCTAGCTCTCGCCAAGTCCCTGACCTGTTCTTTCGTATAATCACCAAGCGGGAAAAGTGCATGGGCAATCTGGTCCTGGCTCAAGGAGTATAATACATAACTCTGGTCTTTTTTCGCATCCAGCCCGGTTTGGATCAGCCAGCGGCCTGAAGTCGCGTCAACCGTTTTCCGAACGTAATGACCGGTCGCAAGATAGTCGGCACCAAGCCCGCGCGACTGTTTCAGCAATTCTCCGAATTTGATTTTCCGGTTACACAGCACACACGGATTCGGCGTTTCCCCTCTGTAGTAGCTTTCCGCAAAAGAATCAATGACTTCCTGTTTGAAAACCGTCCGGAAATCAAGCACATGCAGCGGTATCCTGAGCTGCTCAGCCGCTTCCAGTGCAGCAGTTTCAGCAGAGCCGCCTTCATGGGTTAGAATGGTGACTCCGATCACTTCATGACCATTTTCTTGAAGTAAAGCAGCGGCCGTGGAACTATCCACGCCGCCACTCATTCCAACAGCAACTTTCATACGTTTAACCTTCATACTTCCTCAGACCTTGGTCTTTTTCTGGATGTAGTCTTTGATAGCTTCATGAACAGCATCTGCGGCAAGATTGGAACAGTGCAGCTTGGCTTCAGGCAAACCTCCAAGGGCTTCGGCCACAGCAGCATTCGAAATATCCAGGGCTTCATTCACGCTTTTGCCTTTGACCATTTCCGTAACCATACTGCTGGTCGCTACCGCAGCCCCGCAGCCAAATGTCTTAAACTTGATATCTTTGATAATGTCGTTTTCAACAACCATGGAAATCCGCATAATGTCGCCGCACTTGGCGTTGCCGACTTGCCCTACGCCATTTGCATTTTCAATTTCACCTACGTTGCGGGGATTCGTAAAATGGTCGATTACTTTTTCTGAATACATCTGATTCACTCCTGTCTTATTCCTGTCTTTCAGCTTGCTTCGAGGAACTATTTATTTGCTTTAACTAGTTCAAATTGCTTTATGATATAAAGGAGACATTTCTCTTAAGCGCTGCACGATCTTCGGAAGCTCCTGTAACACATAATCGATCTCTTCATCCGTATTCTGTCTGCCAAGCGAGAGTCTCAGGGAACCATGGGCAACCTCATGGCTTAGACCCATGGCCAGTAAAACATGCGAAGGGTCCAAAGATCCCGAAGTACAGGCCGAACCGCTGGAACCGGCTATTCCAACCAAATCGAGACTTAAGAGCAGGGATTCTCCTTCAATGAAATTAACGCTGATATTGACATTGTTCGGGAGACGCTTGGCACCGCGCGGGCCGTTCACCTTGACATGATCAATGCCGGCGAGAATTCCGTCAAATAATTTATCACGGAGTCTGACCAGTTCAGTATTTTCGTCTGCCATCCTTTGTCCGGCCAACTCACAGGCTTTGCCGAAACCAATGATCCCCGGAGCGTTTTCCGTACCGGAACGGATCTTTCTCTCCTGCGAACCGCCAAAAACAAGCGGAGAAATCCTGACGCCTTTGCGGATGTATAAAGCACCGACCCCTTTAGGGCCATAGATCTTATGGCTCGATATCGTTAAAAGATCAACATTCATCTGATTTACATCGATTGGCAGTTTTCCAAGGGACTGGACGGCATCGACATGGAAAAGAATTCCTTTTTCCCTGGCAATCCGGCCTATTTCAGCGACAGGCTGAATCGACCCAACCTCGTTGTTGGCGTGCATAATACTGATTAAAATCGTGTCCGGACGGATTGCCTTTTCGATATCCTGAACACTTATCAAGCCTTCCTCATCGACCGGCACAATGGTTATTTCGTAGCCGTTTTTAGCCAGGTATTTAAAAGTATCCAGAACAGCATGGTGCTCAATCGCCGAAGTTATCAGGTGCGTACCTTTTTTTACGTTTGCTCTGGCAGCACCCTGAATGGCCAGATTATCAGCTTCCGTTCCGCCGCTGGTAAAGGTAATCTCCGAAGGGTTTGCTCCAATCAGAGATGCAACCTGTTCTCTGGCTTCGTCGATGGCCTTATGGACTTGTCTTCCAAAGGAATGTACGCTGGATGGGTTTCCGTAGTACTCTGTAAAGTACACCGTCATCAATTCTGCCACCTGCGGGTCAACCGGCGTTGTGGCACTATGATCTAAATATATTCGTTTCATCTTATCCTCCGTTAAGCAGCTCTTATCTGCCGACCCTTATCTGACAGATCGTAGCAAAATCATCATCTCAGACATCTATTGCAGGAATCCCAAGTCTTCTCCGCCGCTGCCTGCTTCTTTTAGTAAATCCGCCAGAGAAATGGAATCGACAACACCGTTGATGGAATCCCTAACCTTCACCCATACTTCCCGCGTTACGCAGAAATCTGTTTTCTGGCAGCAGTCTTCTTCCGACTGGGTACCACACTCGACTGGTGCGATCGGTCCTTCCAGTACCCTGATCACATCACCGATATTGATTTGTTCCGGACGTTTGGCCAGTTCATACCCGCCCTGGGGCCCCCGGATGCTTCTGACCAGCCCCGCCTTACGCAGCTCAGGAATAAGCTGTTCCAGATAATGCTCGGATAGTTTCTGCCTGTCAGCGACAGACTTCAGGGAAACCGGACCATCAGCTGCATGCTGGGCTAAATCAACCATGATTTGTACCCCATATCTGCCTCTGGTAGAAAATCTCACGCAATTCACCTCATACCATGCAAAATGTTTGCCCTTCATCAGTACGTTTATATCCTACTAAACCAATCGGAATTTGTCAATAAGCATTCTGGTTATTCTTTTGCAATTTTATTTGTTATAATGGATTCATCTTTCATCTTTCATCTTTCATAACATTTCCTTTTTATGATTGATTTATTAATGATCAAGTATATCTGCAAGAATAATTTTGGAGGAAAAAGAAAATGAATCTTTTTTCGGCTGCTTTTGACTCCGGTAAAGTTGCTCCCCTGGCCGAGAGAATGCGTCCCCGCACCCTCGAAGAATTTATCGGCCAACAGGAAATTCTCGGTCCCGGCAAACTTTTGCGCCGTGCCATTGAAGCAGACCGGGTGACATCGATCATTTTATACGGTCCGCCTGGAACAGGTAAAACATCCCTGGCCCAGGTCATCGCCAATAAAACGACCTCAAACTTTATCCGGATCAATGCTGTTTCTTCCGGCGTCAAAGAGCTCAGAGATATCCTGGAAAAAGCCGAGGAAAGGCTGCATCTTTATCAGCAGCAGACGCTTGTGTTCTGCGATGAAGTTCACCGTTTCAACAAAGGCCAGCAAGATGTTCTTCTCCCGGCTATTGAACGCGGTATGATCACCTTTATCGGAGCAACCACTGAAAACCCTTATTTTGAAATCAACTCCGCTCTTTTAAGCCGTTCCACGATTTTCAGGCTGAATCTTCTTTCAGAACAGGAACTCCGTCTGGGGCTTGAGAATGCCTTGAAGGACAAAGAGCGCGGTCTTGGTGATTACCATACGGAGATTACCGCAGAAGCATTTCAGCATTGGGTGGATTATGCCGGCGGAGATTTGCGCCGGGCGTTAAATGCGCTCGAACTTGCAGTTCTGACCACAGCTCCCGAAGACGGGGTCCGCAGGATTGATCTGGAAACCGCCATAGAGTCCGTTCAGGAAAGGCACTTCCGTTTTGACAAAAACGGTGACAACCATTACGACATGATTTCGGCGATGATCAAAAGTATGCGCGGGTCCGATCCTGATGCGGCCCTTTATTGGTTTGCTGTTCTGCTGGAATCAGGCGAGAACCCGCGGTTCATCATGCGCAGGATCATCGTGCATGCTTCCGAAGATGTCGGCCTCGCTGACCCGACAGTCATGCTACAGGCCCATGCTGCAGCCAATGCCTTGGAGTGGGTTGGCCTGCCCGAAGCCAGGATACCGATGGCACAAGCCGTCCTGGCTATTGCGACTGCTCCGAAGAGCAATTCTGTTGTTGCGGCGATCAGTCAGGCCCAGGAATACGTTAAAACGAACAAAGCCGGCCAAGTGCCGCTGCATCTGAAGGATGCCTCTTACCCCGGCGCCAAGAAGTTTGGCCACGGCTTAGACTATCTTTACCCGCATGCTTATCCGGGCAACTGGGTCGAACAGGACTACCTTCCCGAAGAAGCCAAGGGAGCAAAATTCTTTGACCCGACCGGCCGCGGAATAGACAAGAACAGAGGAAAACCGTCTTCATAAACTTCCCTAATCAGTGAGAAAAATATTTTTTCTTCACAATGCCAATGCCAAATAGTTGGGCAACAATTAAAAATCCGAGGCAAAAAAATGCACACCTTGCTGTTTTTGGCACAAGTGTGCATCGATTACCTCAAAAAAAGAAAAAAAGAAATCAGACTAACATCAGACTAACTGTTCTTCTTTTCTCTTTTCTTTTCATACATGACCTGATCTGCTTTTGCCAGTACGTCATTCGGGGTCTGGCATCCCTGCAACGGGGCAATCCCGAAACTAAGATCGACCTTCGGTTCAATATTTTTCACATAGTCTTTAAATTCCGCTTTGACTTGTTCCAAAACTGTCTCCACGTGTCCGCTTTCACCAAAATAAATAATAATAAATTCATCGCCGCCCCAGCGGCTGATCATATTTTTCCCATTATCAAAATACCGCCTTAAAATAGCCCCCAAACGTTTAAGTCCATCGTCTCCGGCTAGATGTCCTTCTTTATCATTAATCATCTTAAAATTATCGACATCAAGCATGATCAAATGACCATTATGATTTCCGGATTCAAACTGCTGCTGCAGGATCTCATTAAAATTTCTTCGGTTCAGCAGCCCCGTCAGCTCATCAAAATGAGCGAGTTGCATGAGCCTTCGATTCGTCTGGTAGTAAGCGTCAGCAAAATAGCGTACAACTAAGAAACTCAAAAACAGGACAATTGGAACCTGAATCAGCTGATCCACGAAAAAACTGCCGGGATCGAGTACGGGTATTTTTTCCGGGAAATAATGGGCATAAGTGTGGACACCGATAAAAGCCAGAATAATCACAGCGATAATTGTATTGCGATACCAGCCGTCCAGAATGTAACTGACGACAATCAAGAGAAAAAATATGTACGCAATCGTAAAGCTGTTACTACCTCCGGCATCGATAAAACTAAAAGGCAGAACAATCCCTGTCAGAACCAAAAAAAACAAAAATTTGCTGCGATCGGAAAAACCCCTATGTCTTTCATACAATATACTGCATAATGCTAAAACAAGTAAAAAAATCCATTTAATATTGAGGCTTAATGGGTAGCCTACAGCAAGGTTTCCAATAATAGAAAAGGCTGATAGCAGTACCATGGCCTCTAACAGGACTACATAAAACCTCTGCTTAAGATTCGTTTCCTTCACTAACCCCATCTCTATTCTTTTTAAGTTAATACCATTCTATTGAAAATCATAACATGATATTTTTTGGATAACAATCATAATTTTGGAAATATTTTCACAAAATGATCATATAGATCGTTTATTTTTTCCTGCAATCTTTAAGCTGAACATCAAGACAAAACAATAACCCGGAAGAGCCGGGTCATTCGTATATTTATTTTTTTAATTAATGTCAGTATCTAGCTTAAAATGTCCTGGCTTTTTCTTCGGCTTCCTGCATTCTCTCGGAGAGTTCTCCCTGTGCATCAAATCCGATAACATCAAGATGTTCCGCCGCGATTGTTGTAAAGTCGGTGATGCCCAAAAAACCGAAAATTGTTCTTAAATACCTGTCACCCATTTCATAAGCACCGCCTGCTCCTTCCGAATAAGCCCCACCCCTGGTTACGATATGAACCGCTTTTTTCCCCTGGCATAAGCCCACGGGGCCTTGTTCGGTGTAACGAAAGGTAATTCCGGTGACCGTAATATAATCCAGATAACATTTGAGAATGGATGGGAAACTGAGATTCCACATTGGAGCAGCGATAATGATTTTGTCACTGGCCTTAAACTCATAAGCATACTTTAAAACAGGATGATTGACGGAACCTGCGTCCTTTGGACCGAAAACAGTTTGAAGATCCCCTGCAGACAGCGGCTTGACACCTTCCTGGTAGAGATCGTGGGTAATAATCTCATCATCAGGATTGTATTGCCTGTAGGCGCTGATAAAACTCCCTGAAAGGCGAAACGTCCTCGACTGCTCGTCCGGCTTGGGATTTGCTTTAATATACAGTACTTTAGCCACAATCTTATCCTCCATAATCTTTGACATTCTTCAAATAGTTTTCGTCATTTTTAATAAAGCTATGACTGCCATTTCCAACCAAAACAATCATCTTCGCTTTGTCTGCTTTTGCTGAATTTTTCCCTTCCCCTGGAGTCTTTCCTGCAGTTTCTCCAGCTCCCGGCGTATCTCCGGCTGCAAAGTGTCTTCCAATTTAGGATCTTCCAGATCTCCCATGCTGGCAAGGCTTTCCACATAGGAATCCCGAAGACCCTGATTGATTTCCACGAGCTGATAATCTTCTTTAACCCCGGCAAGCAGAGCGTCCCTGCTGCTGAGAAAGGTTTCTGAAGTTTCCCGGACTGATTCTTTTGTTGACTTTGTCCGGACCGGAGCTTTTTGTTTGGCAGCCCGAGTTTCCGTTCTCCGGTGATCTTTCTGCGGGAGGGCATCCCGGGTCTCTTCGAGAGCAGCCTGAAAATAATTGATTTCTTCCATGAGCTTTGCCGCCCAATCCTTGACTACCTCAGGGCTCCGGGTAACGACAAAGGCCTCCTGAACAGATCCACCATTTTTCAGAAGGATCTTACATCCGGTCGGTGTCTCGTATTGATAGGCTGCACCGCGTTCCCTGGTATTGGTTACATCAATCACCCCGGGAATAATGTCTGTGATTTCGCGGCGTTTGCTCAAATCCTCCAGCCAGTCCAGGGCACCGGTAATGATGCTGTGTTCCCTTTTAATTTTATTGCGGCGAAATTTCATATGATAACCTCAAACTGCGCGATGGACAGGACAAAAATAATTAAAAAAACAGATGCTGGATATCAAAATTTCCTTTTTCACTTAAGTTTAATAAGCCCATCGAAAACTGTGGCTGTCCTCTTCTTTCTGTTGGAGACCCCGGATTGAACAGCAATACCCCTTCATAGACATTTTTATAAGGTATATGGCTGTGTCCAAAGATAATCATATCTACATCTTCTCCCGAAAAGAAATTGTAAGCCCTTTCCGGGGTATTCTTTCCTGATCCAAGATACCCATGCGTAACACCAATCCTTAGAGAACCTAGTTTGGCTATGATTTTCTCCGGCAGCTCTTCCATTAACCAGTCACAGTTTCCTCTGACTGCAATGACCGGTGCAATCAAATCCAGTTCCTCGATCAGACTCTTCGTCACAACATCTCCTGCATGAATAATTGTATCAACCTCACTTAAAACATTCCAGACAAATGATGGGAGTTTCCGTCCATAGCGAATATGTGTATCAGAAAGAATGGCAATTTTCATTTCTTTCCTCCCTTTCTGTCAGACTGCTTCGGATAATGTTCCCATTTGATACTTTTCGGATTATTTGGTTAATTTCGTATTTCTATAATAGTAATGAATAATTGCTGATTTGCCAATAGCTGTCTACATAATTTTACAGACAATATGTAAAAATAAACAGAGACATTCATCTCTGTTCTCTTTATTGTTATAGAAGGTTATAGATACTGACATTGACATTTTAAAGTTTTGCGAATTTCATTGGCAACCCTCCAGGTTTCCTGCAGATGAGGAGTAAGTAGCTCTATCTTGCCGCTGAATCGGTCTACAATCAGATCGGGCCTCGGATCATCGTTAAGGTCTTTATTGGAATGGCGGATATCTATCGCGATTTTATTGTCGTCAAACACAGGCGGAACAAAATAATTGAGTACTTCTTCTGTCGCATCTATTAGATCAGCCACTTGATCATCCGAATAACCTTCCCGTAAAAGAATCTCTTTAACCTGAGGCAAAGAATGATCTAAAGTAAGCAACATCTGCGCCCTTCTGACCATTTCAGGATCTATATTCATTCTGCCACCTCTTTTCATTAGCTGCTTATCAACATTTTTCCCTGTAAGACGGAACAAATACTACTATATTTTTTACTGACTTGGTGTTCTTGCCCAACAACAAATCTTTATTTTAATATATGTGCCAATTTAGTGGAGGTTAGAGTATGTTAAAATTTTTTTCGCTGCCTGCTGTTCTGGCAGCAATCTCCGGGGCTGCAATGGCTGTGCAGGGAACACTGAATTCACAGCTGACGCAAAAAACTTCTTTGCTTTCTTCGACGCTGATCGTACACATCATTGGCAGTTTGATCGCCCTTCTGGCCGTATTGGCTTGGAAAGTACCTATGTTTGGGCATAAATGGCTGCAAATCCCCTGGTATCTCTATTTGGGAGGAGCATTGAGTGTCGGAATCGTTGCTTTAGTCGCTATAACGATATCCAGAATCGGCGTATGCAATGCCACGACGGCCATCATCCTTGGACAAGTCGGCCTTGCAGTCATTATTGACCACTTTGGGCTTTTTGGGGTCCAAAGAATAAGCTGGAATCCGTGGCAGTTGCTGGGTCTTGCACTTTTTGTAGGTGGAGCAAAGCTGCTGTTTAAATAAATACTATATTTTTCCGGAACGGTTATTGATCATATTTAAATTCAAGAGGATATTATATACTTCTTCCGTGACCATGTATTTGTGAATATTGCCATTTGCGGAAAGCAGCAATATTTTTGTTGCTTCCCCTTTCCGATCTCCATCAATCAGCCTTATAATGTACGCATAGCTCTCTGCCGACAAAGAAAGTTGCTTAAACTCGTTGTCACCGACAAACAGCGCCCAGTATCCGTCTGAGATTTCACTGTCCCCAGTGTAGATGGAATTATAGACACTTGTTGTATCCGTCTCATCCCCTGTTGTGGTATCCTTAACCTCGCTTGAGGTTGGCAGCGTAATTTCGCCTATTTCTCCCGTATTTGCAGTTGCGGAGGTTAGCTGATCGTAAACATTATGAAAAAAATCCGGGAATAGCAAATATCCGACAATACCGACGATGAATATCCATAATGCAAGCACTTTAATATCGCCCCAGATATCATTTTGAGGAGGACGTCCCCAGGCGTTGCTGCGCATAATACCACCCCAAGAAAATATACGTCCATTTATTGGAGAATATGACGTTGCATCTTTTAAATATTCCCCCTACAATTTAACTGAGGTGAAAAATTTTGATGGATTTGTTGCAAAAGAAACTGAAATTGCTGCCGGATAATCCTGGCGTTTATTTGATGAAAAATGCTGCCGATAAGATTATTTATGTTGGCAAAGCCAAGGTGCTGAAAAACCGGGTAAGGTCTTATTTTACAGGGTCCCATGATCAGAAGACCCAAAAACTTGTCAGTGAAATTACCGACTTTGAATATATCCTGACATCTTCTGAGGTTGAGGCTCTCCTGCTCGAATGCAACCTCATCAAAAAACACGACCCGTACTATAACATTATGCTGAAGGATGATAAATCTTATCCGTATATATTAATAACATCCGAAAAACACCCCCGGATTATTGTCACCCGTAAAGTTTCCAAAAAAGCCGGCAAATATTTTGGTCCCTATCCCAATGCAACAGCGGCCAGAGAAACTGCCCGCCTGCTGAACCGGCTGCTTCCTTTCCGCAAATGCAGTCAGATCCCTACCAAATCCTGTCTTTATTATCATATTGGACAATGCCTCGGTCCGTGTATCCATCCTATTGAGCCTGAACAATATCAGGAAGTCCTCGATAAAGCCACCATGTTCCTCCGCGGCAATCAAAAAAGCATCATCAACTGGCTGGAAGGAAAAATGACCAAAGCCGCCGAAGCGCTGCAGTTTGAGGCAGCCAGAGAATACCGGGATCTGATTCAAGACCTGAAAACCATCAGTGAAAAACAAAATATTACGCTAAGTGATTTGCGAAACCGCGATATCGTGGCCTACGCGTTTAATGAGGAGCTAATGAATATTCAGGTCTTCTGTTTTCGTCAGGGTAAACTGGTTACCCGGGACAGTTTCTTCTTTGCCTACTACGATGAACCGGAAGAATCATTTCTTTCATTTCTGATCCAGTACTATACGGACGAGATGGTCATTCCGGATGAGATTTGTATTCCTGAAATCCAATTGACCGCAGTCATGGACATCCTTCCTCTGACCATACCCAAAAAAGGTAAAACCAAACAACTTCTGGCAATGGCCGCCTCCAATGCTGAGGCTGCTCTGAAAGAAAAAATGGACCTGGAAAAAGACAAAAATGAAGAGATTCGGAAAACGATGGCAGGATTATGTGAACTTCTCGGAATCGCTCAGGCCGATACGATTGAAGCCTTCGATATTTCAGGACTGTTCGGCAGCAATATTGTCGGGGGTATGGTTCAGTTTAAAGCCGGAAAACCCTTTCGGGCAAACTACCGCAAATTTAATATTGCTCCGCTCGCGAACAACAATGATGATACTGCCTACCTCAAGCATATTATCGGGCGCCGTTATTCCCGTCTGCAGAGAGAGGAATCCGCAATGCCGGATCTGATTCTGGTTGATGGCGGAAAAGGACAAGTCAAAGCCGCGCTTGATGCTCTGAAGGAGCTCCGCTTAACCATTCCGGTTGCCGGTATGGTTAAAAACGACCGGCACGAAACGCGCAGTCTGATCAATCAAGCAGGCCGTGAGCTTTCTATTGACACCAGAGTCGAGGTGTTTTATCTGATCCAGCGAATCCAGGACGAAGTGCACCGTTTTGCGATCACTTTCCACAGGCAGCAGCGGATTAAAAACATGACCGCATCGGAGCTGGATGGTATCCCCGGAATCGGGCCAAAACGAAAAAGAATGCTCCTCAGAGCTTTTGATTCTTTGGATGCGATCAAAAATGCTGCACCCGAAGAATTTATCAAGTCCGGTTTGTCGGCAGTGGCCGCCCAAGAAGTCTATAACCACTTTCACCACACGTAAAAACAGGTATGATATTATTTTATATCTTGTTAAAGATTTCTTTGATGTTTGTTTGATTTTTCTTCCTGCCTTGACAAGACAGTCAAACACGTATATCCTAGAAAATGGATTAATGACTCACAAAAACGCGAAAATATAATATATTTTCGTTTTTTGTGTCTTATTCAGGAGTGATATTTTGAAGCACAAATACTCAATTATTATTATCCACCCTGACCACGGCAAAGCACCCCGGCAGATTCAGTTTTCAGTCAAAGCGAAAAAAATGATTGTAACCAGCTCAGCTGCACTGGGTATCTTTTTTACGGGACTTTTTGCTTATGACATTTACCAGGCTCATTACATCAATGTTTATCAGCAAAAAATTGCCTATGTCGATAAGCTTGAAGATCAGTTGCAGGCCAAGGATCTGGAAATCGCGAGATTAAATGAAAAGACATCCGAAATCAATCAGAACTTGTTAACCATCTCCTCACTGGAATCTAAAATTGCTGGCATTCTTAAAATCCAGCAAAAAAGTACGACGGAAGTCAGCCGCGGCAGTTACTCCGTACAGTCATATTCCGAGCCGGAAAGCCTTGATCAGGCTTCAAATCTGCTCAATTCTCATGTGGAAACCCTGCAGGAGTATTATGATGCTTCCGTAGAATACAAAGACAAGCTGAACCGGACACCGAATATTCTTCCGGTCAATGGCCCGATCTCCTCACCTTTTGGCTATCGCCGTAATCCTTTTGGCGGCTGGAGCAGTGAATTTCATTCCGGTATTGATATTGCCTGCGATTATGGCACACCTGTCCAGGCGGTTGCTGCCGGGACCGTCACTTATGCAGGCTATGACGGTTACTGGGGACGAAGGGTGCAAATTGACCACGGCTATGGCGTTGTAACGTTTTATGCCCATAATTCCAAACTGACAGTCAAAGTCGGAGACACAGTTCAGAAAGGCGAGATTGTCGCGTACAGCGGAAATTCCGGCCGGAGCACCGGCAGCCACCTTCACTACCAGGCCTATGTTGACGGCGAACTCGTTGATCCGACAGTCTTTACTACCTATACCGAAGCGCAATAAAAAAGGAGCGGCTAAGAATGTTTAGTAAAAAAGAAAACGACACAAATCCGATTATCCGCAATATCAGCACGAACACAACGATTACATACATTGCCGAAGACTGTGAACTCAAGGGGTCTTTGGTATCGAGCGGCAATATTCGGATAGACGGCAAGCTCGAAGGCACTGTTGAAGTCGGTGGCGACTTAATCATCGGTCAGTCTGCCTCAGTAAAAGCCAATATTTCTGCTGCTACAGCAACGATTACGGGTGTTGTCTGCGGGAACATTAAGGTCGAAGACCTGTTGGAATTAAGCCCTACCTCCCGCCTCTACGGGGACATCACCGCCAAACAGCTTAAAATCGACCAGGGCGCCATCTTTGTCGGTACAAGTACAACGATCGACGCCGATAATTCAGATCATCCAGATGTCTCTTCCAGCGAAAAGAAGAAAAATCCTAAGGGAAAAGAGGTAGAATAAAAAAAAGAGTCCCAATCATAAAAGGAATGTTTCAGGTATGTTTTAACATTAGCCCAGCGATACTCCTTTTTTCCTTGTCTTGACTCCCTCTTGCTCCTCTTTATTGAATATTTACGTGTTATTTACTTAAGCCATTGACAAACACTTGCTCAGACAGCATCGTATGGTTAAATTCTAATCACAAAAAAATAATACATCTCACTTTGAGATGTATATTTTTTTACGAACCACTTATTGGCTGTAAGTCCCTTGGATTGTAGGATATGGAGAAGTAAATGTTGCGGCATAGGTCAAGTAGGTTTTCCCACCAGGATCCCTTTGGTTTCCTGCAAGGGCGGTTTCCCCTTCCCCCTGGTCTGAAATGTTGCCATTTTTCAGAACTTGATCGCCACTTAGTCCGCACTTCAATCCTTCCCGATAAAACGCTCTAGAAGTTTTCCTTAACACTCCCGGTCACCCTAGCCTCTTTTGCAGAAAAGAATTTCCGGCAGGTATAACGGATGTTTGCCAACACCAGTTAACCAATCATCGCCTTTCCAACTTTTCCACCTCAAGGCAGGCTACACTGCACTAAGTTCCTTCCTAATGCAGGTTCATCCCCAAGCCGTAGCTATATTTCAAACCACGTACCTGGGCCTCCACGGATAAAGGGTAGCGCCCACATGCCATTGCGGATCCCCCTCTGTCCTTAACTCCCAGCAGCAGCCCACGACTGGGCGTCCCAAGCCACCACCAGGAACTTCATCGGTATGCCCTTAGCGGATTCTTAGGCCCGCCCTCGAATGACCGTTTCATGCACTAGAATAACGCTCCATGATCCAAAGGAACCTTACCCATCTGAAACTAAAATATAATTCGTTTTCACTAGTTTATTTCTATTAGCTTCCACATCATTTTATACATATAGCTTCCATATCATTTTATACATAATCCGTATTCTTTGCAAAAGCCGGATGTACTATAAAGCGAATTCATATCGCAGATAACTGAACGTTCGTCGATTAAAGGATCATCTATTTCCGTCAGTTGATTATTTTTGGCTAAATTCGGCCAAAACAGTCTATATTGACGACCAAAAATCATACCATTATTTGCCGTTCAAAAATAAAAGCCGATCAAAATTATATATCATTTTTTTTGTGATATTTTTCCCATAGCGAACCATCAGCATATTGGCTGGATGAGATGTGATTTCCTCATCGTCCGTTTCTTTAATACGCAGATCCGTATGCGCCATCAGGCGGCGCATCATTTCCCTGTATTCCCAAATCGGCAGGTTTGTTCCATCCAAATCCCAGTGCCAGTAATATTCTGTTGCAATCACAATATAGTCTTCCATTTTTTCGTCACCGAAAGCAGCTTCCAGCATCCTGCGGGCTACCCCATAATTGCGGTAGCGCGGAGACACTTCAATCGCTCCGAGCTCCAGAACCTTGTCTTGTCCGGATGACCACCGTTCAAATTCATCCGGCGGATGAAACGTAATATAGCCGACCAGCTCCCCCTTGATTTGGGCTGAGACGACTTTTCCCTGTGGAAGACAGCTGATCTCAATAATGGCTTTTTTTTGTTTGGCAGCCGGACGGAAAGCTTTTAATTGCTGGTCAATTTCAAGCTTTTCCAAGATATCCGGGGGTGTCACCCCGGATATCAGCAGCTCCCCTTTCGAAGTCTGGATCGTACGGGTAATGTTGGTCCATTCCTCTTTATTCATTTACCCACCCTGCTAGGTATTCCGCCTGATCCGATGTCAGGCTGTCAATTTGCAGTCCAAGTGAATGAAGCTTCATCAGCGCAACCCTGTTGTCCAGTTGTTCCGGAACATTAAAAACTTTGTTCTCGAGCCCCTGGTTCTTTACCAGGTATTCGAGGGCCAAAGCCTGCAGCGCAAAAGACATATCCATTACTTCCACCGGATGGCCGTCTCCTGCAGCTAAATTCACCAGTCTGCCTTCAGCAAGCAAGAAGATTTTTCTCCCGTCTTCAAGGGTAAATTCTTCAGTGTTGGGGCGGACCTTTCTTTTGGAAACAGTCAGAAGATTCAGGTCCTGCTTAGAGATTTCCACATCAAAATGACCGGCGTTCGCCAGGATCGCACCATTCTTCATCCGTGCAAAATGATCTTTTGTAATGACATTTTTATTGCCAGTCACGGTAATAAAGTAATCTGCCATAGAAGCGGCTTCCTTCATCGGCATGACCTCGTATCCGTCCATCCAGGCCTCATTGGCTTTAACCGGGTCGACTTCACAGATAATGATTTTCGCCCCAAGCCCTCTGGCTCTTAATGCCACACCTTTGCCGCACCATCCATAACCAACGATACAAACCGTTTTTCCTGCAACGACCAGATTGGTTGTCCGCAGAATTGCATCCCAGACGGATTGACCCGTTCCGTATCGGTTGTCAAATAAATACTTGCTTCTGGCATCATTGACGGCCATCATCGGAAATTCAAGCTTTCCTTCCCTGGACATGGCTTTTAATCTGAGAATACCTGTTGTGGTCTCCTCCGCTCCGCCTTTAACCTGGCCAATCAGTTCCCGCCGGCAGGTATGAATTGTTGAAACAAGATCCCCACCGTCATCAATGATATAATCAGGCCCAAAATCGAGGGCCTTGTTGATATGCACTTTATACTCCTCATCTGTCGCACCGTGCCAGGCATGAGCCCTGATGCCGTTTTTGACCAGAGCCGCTACCACATCATCCTGCGTAGAGAGCGGATTGCTGGCGACCACAGCAACTTCCCCGCCTCCCGCCTGAATTGTCAAGGCCAGATATGCGGTTTTTGCTTCCAAATGAAGGCAGATGACAATTTTTTTCCCTGCAAACGGGCGCTCTTGAATATATTGATCCCGAAGTGAATTCAACACCGGCATGTACTGTTTTACCCAGTCTATTTTTCGTTGTCCGTCAGCAGCCAGCCTAATATCTCGAATGGTAGAAACTTCGTTCATCTTAGCACCTCCTCCGCTTTATTATACACGTATTTGTTCTAAAAGTCAGACTGTTTCAGGAAGAAAATCAGGCCCCTTTTCAGGACCTGATTGTGCAGTCTTGCTTGCGTACTTATGCTGTCTCTTTCGGACTTTTTTCCTTGCTGCAGGCAGCAATTTTTTGAGCGATCACATCAAACAGCGCCGATTGATATTCTTCAACTTGCCCGGCATCGGAAAGCGCCGTCAGTCTTGGATCAATCGGCAATTGGCCGAGATAAGGGATCTCATTCGCCGCAGCTTCCTTCTCTCCCGCCGGTTTGCCGAATATCTCAATGCGCTTGTTGCATTCCGGGCATTCAATATAAGCCATATTTTCAACAAGTCCATAAAAAGTAGCTTTATACATGGTGGCCATTTTTATGGCTTTGCGAACAACCATGTTTGCGAGCTGCTGAGGACTTGTGACAATAACCAAACCATCCACCGGAATAGACTGCAATACGGAGATCGGCACATCGCCGGTTCCAGGAGGCAGGTCAATTAACAGGTAATCAAGTTCTCCCCAGATCACATCCGTCCAGAACTGTTTCACCAGTTGGGAAATGACCGGACCTCTCCAAATGACAGGATCATCCTCATTTTCGAGCATAAGATTCAGAGAAACGATCTTGATGCCACTCATGGATTCTACCGGCAGAATCCCCTTTTCAGCCGCACTTGCTTTGTCTTTGAGACCAAAAACCTTCGGGATGCTGGGTCCTGTGATATCCGCATCGAGAATACCGACTTTATAGCCCTGACGCATCAGGCTTACTGCAAGCATGCTCGTTACAGAGGATTTTCCGACTCCACCCTTGCCGCTCATGACTGCGACAACATTTTTAATATTACTTAATTTTTGAGCTTCAGTAAGTTCCGGAACTGAGGAGCAGCTGCCGGAGCAGGTTGAAGCTGTTGAACAACTACTGCATGGACTACTCACTTTTTTACCTCCATTATTCGCCGACAAGTTTTTCCAGCTGATCGAGCAGCTCCACAAAAACATCCAGTGCCTGCTTGACCGGTTCCGGTTTTTCCATATCGACTCCGGCTTTGCGCAGGAGTTCGATCGGATAATCTGAGCCTCCGCTGGACAAAAACGCCAGATACCGCTGTACAGCTGGTTCCCCTTCCTGCACGATTTGCTGAGCAAGAGCCGTCGCTGCTGAAAATCCTGTTGCATACTTATAAACATAGAAAGCATTATAAAAATGCGGAATTCGTGTCCATTCCAAATTGATCTGTTCATCCAAAACAATGTCGGATCCAAAATATTTCAGGTTCAGATCCCGGTAAATTTCGGACAGGTAGTCTGCCGTGAGGGATTCATTCCGTTCGGCCGCAGCATGGATTTCCTTTTCAAACTCTGCGAACATGGTCTGTCTGAACACGGTTCCCCTGAATTGTTCCAGATAATGATTGATCAGATAGGCCTTCATTTTATTGTCATTCGAGGCATTGATCATATGACGCATAACCAGGGATTCATTCAGTGTGGAAGCAACCTCGGCCACAAATATTTTATATCCTGCATAAAGATGAGTCTGGTTCTTATTTGATAAATACGTGTGCAGGGAATGCCCCATTTCATGGGCCAGGGTAAACAGGGAATCCAGCGTATTCTGATGGTTCAGCAAAACATAAGGATGGGAGCTGTACGTGCCCCAGGAGTAGCCTCCGCTTGTTTTGCCAATATTTTCATAGATATCGATCCAGCCGGAACGAAATCCTTCGTCCAGAATTTTCAGATACTCTTCTCCCAAAGGTTCCAGCCCTTCGCGTACAATGGACTTCGCTTCCTCAAACGGAATATGCGCATCCATTTCAGGGACGAAAGGAACATAAATATCATACATATGCAGCTCCGTAACGCCGAGGACTTTTTTGCGCAGCTGAATATACCGCTGAAACTGCGGCAAATAGTCATGAACTGTCTGTATCAGCGCGTCATAAACGGAAAGCGGCACTTTGTCGTCGTCCAGGGTTCCTTGAATCGCAGAATCATAGTGTCTGACCCTTGCATAAAAAACATCGGCCTTGACACTCGCGCCGAGCATTGCTGCCCAGGAGTTGATTTGTTTGCCGTAAGCGGCATACATCGTCGTAAACGCATCCTGTCTGACCCTGCGGTCTTTGCTTTCCATATACCGGATGAAATTCCCCTTGGTCAGCTCAACTTCCCGGCCTTCTTCATCCTTGATCGGACCAATTTTCAGATCCGCATCGTTGGCCATGCTGAAGATCGTACTTGGTGCTGAAGCCAGTTCGCCGGTTTCAGCCAGGATCTTTTCCTCAGCCAGGCTTAAGACATGTTGTTTTTGTCTCAGGATATTTTCCAAGTAATGATGATAAATCTGCACTCTCTCATCCTGACGGATCTCACTGAAGCGTTCATCCGGAATAGCCAGGATTTCCGGAACAATAAATGACAAGGCGCTTCCGGCCTGTACCGAAAGCATTGTCGCCCGGTCTGTCATCCCCTGGTAACGAGAAATCCGGTTATCTTCATCCCTTCTCATCCGGGCGTACGTAAACAGTTCTTCCAAATTCTGGCCGAAACGGTCCGCCCATTCCATACATTCAACAAAAATGTCCGCACCGCCGGCAAGTTGTCCCTGATATTTTGCGAAAAGCCCGATCATCTTTTCTGTTTCGCTAAACATTGTCTCCCAGTCCTGATCACTGGCAAAAATATCTTCGAGTCTCCATTTATATTCCTGTGGGATTTCTTCCCTTGAACGTAAGGTTTCTGACAAACTGATCCCTCCATAAAATTGATCTTCCAAATATTATACACAGTAAAAGAAAAAATTACTAATTTTATTGAGCAAATTATTACTAATTGTTTGCCCTTAATAACAAGAATACCAGTCTGTGTAAACGACAGGCTGGTATCTTTTTATTCGGCTTATTCTGCCCACGTTGCAAAAGGCTTCCTGCCAAGATTAAGATTCGTGTAACGCTTCTCTCCAGTAATTTCACAGTCACCGGCAACCCATTCCGGAAATTCCAGCGGATAATCCTCCTGCGGAATTTCTATATCCACAGTAATCAAGCCGGCATTCTCCTCCTCATAAACATCAATCTCCCAGATTATCCCCTGACCGCTCTTCACTTTATATCTCGTCTTAATGATCGGCGGGCTTATTGCCAGGGACATAAGCTTCCGAACCTCTTCCTCCGTTACTTCCTTGGCCGGAGTCTCCAACTCAAACCGCCTGTTTTTCGTATAATAATCCTTGATTGTCAACATCATTTGATTTCCCTTGATTCTGAACCTGACCGATGGTTTTTCTGAAAGATAACCTTGAATCATCCGTTCCCCTTCCTTCAATTCCGGCAGAAGATGCTGATGAACAAGGTACTTGCGTTCAATCTCTAGTCCCACTATCCCCCAACTCCCATACGCGTACCGTGTCAGCCCCTAAAATAATAATATACGATTTAGGCCTGGCATGGTACTACTGTGATTCATCTCATTAGCTTCATTATACTTTAAATTTCCCATGGTTTATATACGTCTATTTATTTGATATATATTTATAATCTCAATAAGGTTGAATTTAGAATCAAGCGTCTTTTACTTTAGCGCTTCGTTTTTTGTCCCAATCAACAAGTTTTAAATAGCCCCAAGTGGCCAATGGAAACCAGATGCAAAAAAGAATGATGGGGTAGAGCAGCTGTGAGCCCGGATTTAAAATGCCCAGTTTACCAATTACCTGAGAAAACATCACACTGTAAAATATCCCGGATAAGACATAAATATAGCGGTAAATATTTTTTTCAGGCAAAAAGTAGAAGTATAAAACATAATATATTGCCCAGGAAATCGGAGCAAAAAAATGCAATTTCATTACCCCAAACTCCTGGTAGTCAATATACCCGAACATCCCGGTCAAATAACCGGTGGTCGCTGCAATAACATCAAATACAGCTCCAAATATGATTGCGTAGATTGATAATCTCCGAATTTCTGCTCTTGGAACAACCGCAAACATAATTAATGCAAAAATAAATGTATAGACCATCGGAATGAATTTTACAGCCATTAAACGTGCTCCTTTACTAAGAGAATACTGATATTAATCATTCCTGCTTTTCGAAATTATTATGCAAATGACGGTCCTAAAATAATGTTGTATATCAAGAAACAGAGATCTATGACATGACAAGCAACAGTCCAATTAAGAAAGCAATGGATGTTCATAAGGCATACAAAGCAAAGAGCACTTCTGACTGTTTATGACAGCAGCAGTGCTCTTGCTTATTTTAGCCGGAACATTTGTACCTGCTCGTAATCCTTAATCTTAATACCTGCGCTCTTACTGCTTCCCAATCTGCTGCAGTGCTTCAACTGCTGAGGCATCGGCAAGGGTCGTTGTATCACCGATTGCCCGCCCTTCAGCGATGTCCCTCAAAATTCTGCGGATAATTTTTCCACTGCGGGTTTTCGGCAATTCTTCCGTAAGATGAATTTCATCAGGCCTGGCGATTGCCCCGATTTTAGCGGCAACATGATTCTTAAGTTCGTTCACCAGGTCTTCCCTGGCTGCAACTCCTTCACGGAGAGTGACGAAAGCTGCGATCGCCTGCCCTTTCACTTCATGGCTTTTACCGATGCAGGCAGCTTCAGCCACAGCCGGATGCTCAACAAGAGCGCTTTCAACTTCTGCTGTACCGATTCGATGCCCGGAGACATTGATGACATCATCGACTCTGCCGATAATCCAGAAATAACCGTCTTCATCGACTTTGGCCCCGTCCCCGGCAAAGTATCTGCCTGGCCATGTTCCCCAGTAGGTATCCTTATAGCGTTTGTCATCGCCATAAACCGTTCTGAGCATTGCCGGCCATGGTTCCGTGATCGCCACGAATCCAACCTCTCCGTTTTGAACCGGCTGTCCGGATCTGTTCAATATTTCGGCTTTGACACCCGGGAAAGGCACAGAACAGGAGCCAGGCTTCATGTCGGTTACTCCTGGCAGAGCTGAAATCATAATCATTCCTGTTTCAGTCTGCCACCAGGTATCAACGATCGGGCATCTTTCTCCGCCGATATACTTGTGATACCATAACCAGGCTTCAGGATTGATCGGTTCTCCAACTGTCCCGAGAAGTCTTAGACTGGTCAGGTTTCTTTTCTGGGGATAGCTTTCTCCCCATTTCATAAAGGTCCTGATTGCCGTAGGCGCGGTATACAAAATGGTTATCCCGTACTTTTCAATCAGCTCCCAGTATCTGTCCTTCGCAGGATAGTCAGGCGTCCCTTCAAAAAGGAATACCGTCGCACCGTTGGCCAGCGGGCCATATACCAGATAGCTGTGGCCTGTGATCCAGCCGATATCCGCTGTACACCAGTAAATGTCATTTTCCTTCAGATCAAAAATGTACTGATGCGTAGTCGAAACACCTGTCAGGTAACCTCCGGTCGTATGCACGACGCCTTTAGGCTTTCCGGTGGTGCCGCTCGTATATAGGATGAACAAAATATCTTCCGCATCCATTTCTTCAGCCGGACAATCGGCTGCAGCATCCTTCATCAGTTCATGATACCAGACATCTCTTTCTCCCTGTACAGCATTATCAAGGCCCACCCGTCTGACCACCACGACTTTGTCAATTTCCGCGACACCTTTCAGCGCCTCATCAACATTTTCTTTTAACGGAAGGACCTTTCCGCGGCGATAGCCGGCATCAGCCGTAATCACAATCTTAGATTTAGCATCATTGATTCTGTCCCGAATGGCCTCAGCGCTGAATCCGCCAAAAACCACACTGTGAGGCGCTCCGATTCTGGAGCAGGCCAGCATGGCAATGACTGCTTCCGGAATCATCGGCATATAAATTGTGACAACATCCCCCTTTTTCACACCGAGGGATCGGAGTACGCTGGCGAATTTGCCGACTTCATGATGCAGCTCTTTATAGGTGAACGATTCTGTATCACCATTTTCACCCTCAAAAACGATGGCATTTTTATCCGCCCGGGGCCCGGCTAAATGCCGATCCAAACAATTGTAGGACGCATTGAGTTTACCACCGTTAAACCATTTGGCAAATGGCGGATTCCACTCCAGAACAGTATCCCATTTTTTGAACCAACTAAGCGTTGAAGCCCTCTCTTCCCAAAAAGCCAGTCTGTCTTCTGCCTTTTGATAAATGCCCGGGTCGGAAATGAGGGCATCTTTCCTGAATTCCGCTGAACTCTGAAAGACGTGTTTATTTTCTGAACTTAGGGTAATCTCTTTGGACATCTCGTTTTTCCTCCTTACCGACCCAACTATAATTTTATATTTGTATCATATCATAACCGACTGCCCGAATCGTCTGCTTTGGAGCCAATTGCCCGTATTTAAGGGTTAAACGCAAAATACCGGCCTTCGCCGGTATCTCCAGATTTCTTTGTTATCTTGATGTGTCTTTAAATATCTTGCTTCTCATCTGATCATTCATTCCTGCTTATAGATTAATAAGTGAAACAGGCAGCGTACGTTCCACTGCCTGTTTCAGCCACCTCGTCCACCTTTTCTCCCAGGAAGGTTCCCCATCCTTCCAATTAATTATTTTACTTGATGATATTTTCAAATGCAAGTGCCAATCCAAATATGTCCAACATAGGTGCTAGTCCTTGAGAAATTTCCTTTCCAGATAAGCGGTAATTTCCTCCGGCTGGCACCGGTATACCTCCTGGGCAGACTTCTCTCTTAAATCCTGCAGCCCGGAAGGGATATTCCAGCCTGTCAAAGCGCTGAGCCCGGTCAACGCTTCCCAGGGGTCACATTCTCTGTACCTGTCGCCGGCAATTGCTGTCAGCACGCTTTGAGCAAACTTGAAAGGACTCGCCGTTGAAGTCAGGACAGTAAACGTTTTGTCCCCGCTATTTTCTCGATAATCGTTGTAAACCTTCATCGCGACAGCCGTATGCGGGTCCAGCAGATAGTTGTCTTCTTCATACACTTTTTTAATGGTTTCGAAAACACCTTCTTCATCCGTCCAGCCAGCGGTCATATTCTCCCTACAGGCAGTCAAAGTATCCGGATCCGCACTGAACTTCCCTTCGCTGGAGAGACGTTGGAACCAGCTACTGATCTTGCCGGCATCCCTTCCGGATACTTCAAACAAAAAACGCTCAAAATTGCTGGAAATAAGGATGTCCATTGAAGGTGACGAAGTCAGATAAAACGGACGGTTGCTCTCATAAGTTCCGGCAGTGAAGAAGTCCGTAAGCACATTGTTTTTATTTGATGCACAAATCAGCTTGCCCAGTGGCAGTCCCATTCTTTTAGCATAATAAGCGGCCAGAATATTGCCAAAATTACCCGTGGGGACCACGATGTTGATTTTCTCTTCCGCAGCAATTTTTCCCAGTCTTACTGCCTCGAGATAGGCCCAGAAATAATAAATGATCTGCGGCAGCAGTCTTCCCCAGTTGATGGAATTCGCTGAGGAAAAAACCATATGGTTGGCATTCAGCTTTTGGCGCAGTTCTTCAGATGAAAAAATCTTTTTAACTGCAGTCTGGCACTCGTCAAAATTTCCGTTGATCGCCACAACGAAAGTATTTCCTCCGCCTGTTGTAACCATCTGGCGTTCCTGCACAGCACTGACGCCGCCGTCGGGATAAAAAACCACAATCCGTGTACCCGGAACATCCTTAAATCCGTCCAAGGCGGCCTTGCCGGTATCTCCGGAAGTCGCCGTAAGAATCAGAACTTCCACATCAAGCCCAAGTTCTTTAATACTTGCAGTAAGCAGATAAGGCAGCACCTGCAGGGCCATATCCTTAAAAGCAGCAGTCGGGCCGTGCCAGAGTTCCAGCATCCCGCAGCCGCCGACTTCAACAAGCGGTGCGGGGTTTGACGTATCAAAACGTCCGTCTCCGTATACTTTGACTGCTTCTTCCAGCGTTCCTGCCGGTAGATCTCCGCAATACAGCTTCATAATTTGCAGCGCAAGCTCTGCGTAACTGCAGTTGGCATATTGTTTCCAATCCACGCAGGGGATCTCCTGAGGAACAAATAGTCCTCCCTGAGGTACCATTCCTAGAGCAATCGCCTGGGCAGAGGTCTGAGCATCAATGTTGCCGCGGGTACTAAGATACATTTTTTCTCCTCCAATAATCACTGTGCAATATTTCAATCATCAATAATTGATATTTTACTTGATTTTATATGAAAAGACACGTAAAAACAATATAACTATAATAGAATCCTGCTTAACTATCAAGGATTATCCTGTATTATTTTGAACACAAGACAAGGTATTTTACGCCTGAGCAAGAATATATTGGATAAGCGACTGATGCACTGGATAAAATGACTCATATGGCTTGACATTCCTCAAATCAACCAGAAAGCAAGGCGAAATACGATGAAAGATAATTTCACCCGCAAATACAGACAGACTTTGCTGCTTGGCTTAATCAAGGTGATCCAGGAACTGTTCCCCGAAGAAATACTGAAGATTCCATATTCCATTCTTGACGGCGTTTATTGTGAATTTTCCGGCTCCCTGGTTTCTCCCAGAGAAGTCAGATTGATTGAAACAACACTAAAGAACTGGGCTAGTCATAAAAATTTCATTGGATTTTTAGGGAAAGACGAGAGTTTTCATATCTATAAATTGGATGAAACCATTATTAAATCGATTTATTCCGCCTTCGAGGATACTTCTGTCATCAAGGATTTCCGGCTTATTCCTTTTCAGCCGGGGTTTATCCTGGATTTTTCCGATGAATCCGGTTATTTGGCAGACTTTGTTCTTCCCAAAAAACTTTCAGCAACCTACGTGGAAACGCAACGCTGGCTTGAAATCCTGGATCTGTCTGAGGTCAAGGACGTGAATTCCTATATCAGAAACGGCCGCTCCATCGATCTCATTAATATTGCTGAAGCTCTCCAGGAGAAAAAGATTGCGGATATTGCGGATATCATAACCAATGAAAATAAAAATGTCAGGATCGTGCTGATTTCAGGACCATCCTCATCAGGAAAGACGACCTTTACCCAGCGTCTCTCGACTCAGCTGATCGTTAACGGCCTGAAACCGATTTCCTTATCTCTGGACAACTATTACCTGAATCGGGAAAACATTCCGCGTGATGCTTCCGGACAGCTGGATTTTGATACCCTATATTCCCTGGACCTTGCACTGCTCAATGAACATCTGGATAAGCTGATTATGGGAGAAACGGTCCAGACGCCGGTATTCAACTTTTTCACCGGAAAGAGAAATCCGGACGGAAATGATATCCGTCTCGACTCGGACAATATCCTGCTGGTCGAAGGCCTTCATGCCCTAAACCCAGGTTTGCTCACCATTAACAGGAATTCCTTCTTTAAAATCTATATCAGTGCGCTTTTCCTGCTGAATATCGACCGCCACAACCGCGTCCCGACAACTGAGGCGAGACTGATCAGACGAATTGTACGCGACGATAAATTCAGGGGCTTTGGTCCAGAGCGGACTCTGAATCAGTGGCCAAGTGTCAGACGCGGGGAAAATACCAGCGTTTTCCGCTACCAGGAAGAAGCTGATATCATGTTTAATTCCAGCCTGCTCTTTGAAATGAACGCTCTACGTTCCTTTGCCGAACCCCTTCTTGAAAAAATCCAGGAAACAAATATGTTTTACGATACTTCAATTCGTTTGCTGAATCTTCTATCGTTTTTCGAACCAATGGACACAACCAACATCCCCTTAAATTCAATCCTCCGAGAATTTATCGGTGGCAGTATCTATAGTGAATAGCCATAACAAATCATCCAAGGAGAAAATGATGGAACCCAACAGACTTATGATGCGTGATTGTAAAATGAACCGCATTCTTCGTATTTTAGAACAAACCTATCCGGAAGCACACTGTGAGCTAAATTTCCGCAACCCCTTTGAACTCCTTGTCGCAACGATTCTCAGTGCCCAAACAACAGACCAAAAGGTCAACAAAGTAACAGCCGTACTTTTCGAACGCTGCCCCACACCCAAAAAGATGTTGGAGATCACTTCCCGCGAGTTTGAAGAGATCATTCGCCCGATCGGACTCTTCCGCACCAAAGCCAAAAACATTTTGCAAACCTGCAAGCTGCTCATTGAAGAACATCACGGAGATGTCCCCGCGAATCTGGATGACCTCGTAAAAATGCCGGGGGTTGGCCGTAAAACAGCCGGAGTAGTCTTAGCAAACGCCTATGGCATTCCCGCTTTGCCTGTGGATACCCATGTGCTGAGGGTTGCCAATCGGCTCGGCCTGTCCCGGGAAAAAGACCCTTCTAAAGTAGAAAAAGAGCTTACCGCTCTTATCCCTATGGAACTATGGATTGATACCCATCACCGTTTGATTTTTCACGGTCGCAGACTTTGCCATGCCCGGAAGCCGGAATGCCCGGTCTGTCCCTTGAAAGACTGCTGTCCGGCATTTACCAGCGCTTCCTAGTATCAATTCTTCCTGAATAAAATGATAGATATTAAGTATCAGTGCTTCTTTAGCTTTTTCCAGAACGAATACCCTTTGAACATAAATCTGCCCGTTTTTTTTTGTTGCCCCGGTTCATTTTCATCAACAAGCTGAACTCTGGCCGTTTCACTGACCGATTTGATATTGGCTGCAGAAGCGGCCAGATTTTCCACCATCTCAGGCAATTTCGCATTAATGACGTTTAAGGTTTCCTGCGCCTCCCCGATAAATTCTTCAGCTTTGGCAGCAGTATCCCGGACCGTGTTTAATGCACTGTCCATTATTTGCATAGTCCGGCGTGCTGAACGTAGCAGTACAAGCAGATATATCCCGGCAGAGCAGAATATGACCGTTAAGAGGACGGCGCAAATCAGTGCATAATTCGTAGCATTCATTTTATTTCCACCCTATTTTACAACATGAGCTGTCAACTGCATTAATGTGCTGCGGTTTTTCACCCCGGACAGATTCTCACCCGTAATTTGCTCTCCTGCTTTTAATACTGTACCGTTCTCAAGCTGAATGTCATTATTCAGCGTTTTTCCGAGCAGGAACTGAAGCTGCCGCTGCTCAAAGACATTAAAATCCTCCGGATATATAATTGTCCCGTTATTTTCAGCTGTCTTCAATAAACTTTCACTCTTGCCAAATTGTTCGATTTTCTTCTTCAGAAGCTCTTTTTCACTCAAGGCCGAGCTCTCCTTACCCCTCGATGGCTCGGATGACTCTAAAGCCTTGTTCCGTTCCGGCTTGATCTGTTCTTTGGCTTGTTTTCCTGCAGAAGGATTGTCATCAATTAGAATGATCTCCTTGCCGTACGTGATCACGTGATCACATTTAAATTCGCTGCATTTCCCTTGCGGATCAACGACCTCACAGGCCGAAATCGTTCCGGTTGTTTCATCGAACAGTATTTCCTTCACCTGACCTATCAGGCACCCCCGGGTCGTCAGAACCTGAGAACTAACGACCTTAACATCTTTTTTCAGAAGTTCCACGGCAAGGTCGTTATGCGCAACATCCTGAACAACGGTGCTGTCATTGATAATTAATGCATAATCCCCCAGCCCCAGGATATCGGCGTAAGCGATTAATCTTGCACCAAAATAATCTGACGGCTGGTCGATAACAAAGAAAGCCAAACTCCCATCCTCAGAATTGATGATGATGTCTTTGACAGTGCTGATTTGCTTTCCTTCATTGATGCTGATAATTTTCAAACCCCGAATTTCTGCCGAAGACTTCATTTTCCGATATCCTCCCGCCTATTAAAAATGACTATCATTGCTCTGAATGTAGTTCTACAATCATACAAAATTCTCCTTCTTTATCGAATAAAATACAAATACAACCTTATTGCTTCAATAACTGAATAAGGTCCATATGAGGGTGAAACAAAGTGCAGCCAGCCAGGGCAGCACATTCAGCCGGATAATCTGTGCGGCTTCCGTTTGGGTGACTGCACTAACAATAGCCGGAAATCCCCATGGAATCACTGCAGCGTCTGTCCAGATCGCCGTAACCTGTCCCAGAACGGCCAACGGAACGGCTGAGATTCCGGCCGCCTGTCCGAGAGCCGCCGCAATCCCGCCGGCTAACGGCAGAGCAGCGAAACCTGATCCGCTCATTGCCCCCAATACCGCTGTAAGCATCACCAGCAAAGCACAGGAATACTTATTAAGCACCACGATACCAGATAACTTATCGGCCAGCTGTTCCAGATAGCCCGCCCCTTGGTGCAGCAGGACATTTTCATAACCGGAATGCGTCCCGAGGAGAAAGAAACCTGATATTACAACGATCGGGGCAAATACCTCCATCGAAAACTTCATTCCGGTCTGGATATGCCGCCCAAAAGTATTAAAAGATGTCTTATAATCAGTCAGAATCGTACCAAAAATTAGGACAAGGAGCGTTACGCCGCCGATAACCGCTACGGCACTGTCTCCCCGCAGTCTGCCATAGATCAGCCAGATTACTGCCAGCAAGTAAACCGCAGCTGCCGTCAGGGCCAGGATCGTTCTTTTTCTTTTCTGACTCTGATGGTTTTGCTTTATCGGCGGAAGTACATCAAGTTCTTCTTGTTCTTCTTGTTCTTCTTGTTCTTGCTCATTTTGCTGCTCCTCCCCCTTCTGCCCGTCCAGTCGTTCCCTGTTGTCTGCCACCACGTACGCAGGAATGCTTTTCTTTTGCTGAACCGTCATTACCCGAAAGCCGATTAACGAAGCGATGATTCCGCTTCCGCATACGAGCGGCAGAGACTGCCGTAAGACCTGCTCCAGAGCGACGCCTGCTGACCTGGCGGTAAGACCGGGCGCACCCTGAATTACGTAATCACCGGCTAGCGCAATTCCTTCGCCAAAAATGCAAAGACCAACCGCCAAACCAAGTGGAGGGATCCGACTGCGGTGAATCAGTGGAAGGATCAAAGCCCCTAGCAGGGAAACTGCAGGTGTCGGCCATAAAAATAAACTTAAGGAAAGAAGCATAGCCCCTGCGAGCCAGTATAAATAAGCGGCATTTTTAATTTTCAGGATTGGTTTGATTAGGATGGTTTCCGTTTTCGTTTCTTTCAGCATGCCGGTCATAGCGACCACCAATCCAATCAGCAGGATGATCGGAAGCAGATCCGCAGCTGTCAGGAGAAACCCCCGGAAAGCAACCTGGATCCCCGCAAAGAAGCTGCCGGTGTCCAGCACGCCTACTGCCAGAAGTCCAAGGGCAGCAATGATTACCGGTTTTTTCTTAAAAGAAATGGCAATGATAATCAAAAGAATAAAAGCAAAGTAGACGAGCATACCGGGACTTGGCAAACGATATTCACTTCCTTTTCCAAAAGACAAATGCTATACTTTTTATGGGTTGAATCATTTGAAATGAGAGGACTATGATCATGAAGCATTATGATATCGGTATTGTCGGCGGTGGAATCTCCGGTATAATGTGTGCCTATGAACTGATCAAACACAACCCTAAGCTTAACATCTGCATTTTTGAAAAAGGAAACAGCATACGCGACCGAAAATGCCTCCTAACTGAAAACAAATCAGTGAAATGTGCCAACTGCCCGACCTGTGCGATCATGGAGGGGTTCGGAGGGTGCGGTTCCTTTTCTGACGGAAAATATAATTTTACCACCGAATTTGGTGGCTGGCTGAATGAGTATGTCTCCAATGACAATGTCATGGATCTGATAGAGTATATGGATTCCATTCTTGTTGACTTTGGCGCAACGACCAAACGTTTCAGTACCAAAACTCCCAAAGCGCGTGAAATCGGGAAAATTGCGCTCCAAAATGATCTTCATCTTCTCCAGGCCGAAGTCAAACACCTCGGCACTGAGAATAATCTTAAAATTATGACCAATATCTTCAACTTTTTAAAAGAAAAAATTGAAATCAGACATAAGACAGAAATCACCGATATCTCCCAGGATCAAGACAGGTATATTCTGTCCGCAGCCAGCGGGGAATATTCCTGTGACTGTCTGGTCTGCGCGGTTGGCCGGGTTGGAAGCGAGTGGTTTACTTCACTATGCAGGAAGATGAGTATCCCAATGACAAACAACCAAATTGATCTCGGCGTCAGAGTCGAACTTCCTTACGAAGTGTTCAGTCAGATCACCGATGAAGTCTACGAGGCTAAGCTGCATTACTACACCCGAAAATACAATGACCTGGTCAAAACCTTCTGCATGAATCCCCGGGGACATGTCGTCACAGAAAATACCGTCGGCGTACTTACTGTAAACGGTCACAGCTATTCCGACGATAAACTGAAAAGCAACAATACGAATTTTGCGCTGCTGGTCTGCAATAAATTTACTTCTCCGTTCAACGAACCATTAAAGTATGGCAAATATATCGCCACGCTTTCCAACATGCTCGGTGAAGGCGTTATCGTTCAACGTTTCGGCGATCTTGTGAAAGGCCGGCGCACAAATGAAAAAAGGATGATGAAATCCTTCACCAAACCCACTTTACAATCCGCAAACGCTGGCGATCTCGGTCTAGCCCTTCCGAAACGCCATCTTGATAATATTATTGAAATGATCTATAAACTAGATAAAATCGCACCCGGAACGGCAAACTACGATACCCTGCTTTATGGTGTCGAAGTAAAATTTTATTCGGCAAGGCCCCAACTGAACAAGCAGTTGGAAACAAAGTATTCGAATTTTTATGCGATTGGCGACGGAGCAGGCATTACCCGTTCCCTGTCCCAGTCCGCAGCCAGCGGCATCTACGTTGCCCGCAATATCCTAAAGAAGGCTTAGCTGGTCTTCGAGGTAGTTGAAAGCTTCTTCGATACTTGGGTAGTTGCAGATGCCTTCGGCTCTGGCGGTATCCCCGATCATAAGGAAGTCCTCTGTTTCGTCTTTCATTGGCAAATCGACAATTGTGTTCCCGAATACAATAACTTCCTCACTGCGAATATCAAGGATATCTTTAATGACAGCAAGGGCCCGCCCCTTGCTGTTTTGATTAGGCATGATTTCCACACAATCATCGTATTTATTGATTTTATAATGGTTTTTCTTCACCGCTTCCAGAGCTTGTGCTGCCTGATGCAGTGAATTAATCCTTGCTAAATTTTTAGGTGCGGCAGTCAGCATCGTCTGATTGGGCTGGAACCAAAGATCCGGAAATTTTTTTAGAAGGTCTTGCTTCATTTCTTCACCTATCTGGTGCGGAATAGCTTCAAGCTTTTTCTCCCATTTACGCAGCGGCTCAAAAATAACGCCGCCGTTTTCTCCTGCAACCAAAGGTTGACAGATCCCAATTCCCCTGGCCAATCCCGCCAGATAGGAAGCCGTCCGACCGGAAATAAAAACAATTCTGATCCCCTGACGTTCCAGCGATCTTAATTTACAGGCTACCTGGGCAGTAATCGGATCGTCCGTTGGTGCCAGTGTGCCGTCAATATCAAATACAGCAAGCTTGATTCCTATGCTAATCCCCTCCTTGATTGTACGAATACTTTCTAATGCACCAAAGAACTGACCGTATAGTTGTATCCTGAAGGAGATTTTCTAATTCAATAAATATTTATTTTTATTAACCAATTATTGACTTCTCTCATATTCGCTAATATATAGCCTTCAAATATTTTGTTTGCTGTTCTCCTTAAAAAGAAAAGACACCTTGGGTTCAACCATCCATTTAAACAAAGTTCTGATTCCGTTCAAGGCCAGGATGATTGCCAGCGCTGCCCCAAGTATTATTACCAGCGCTCGCTGCGGTCCTGTCTGCAAAATCTGATAAAACCCGTATGCAACAAGGGCCTTCACGATCAATCCATGAAGCAGATACGTATACATCGTATTGCGCCCCAACGCTGAAACCAGAGGAATCTGCCTGCCAGGCACCAGCAGCATCACGCCTAACCCTAAAACTACAGCCAGCAGGTAAATACCCGCTCGGTAAAACCCCGCATACCATTCCGTAGCGCCAAGCGCTTGATAAGATGCGCTCCCATAAAACCACGAAACGGTATAATTCTGACCAAAATAACAAAAGGTCAGAAAAGCCAGCAGCATAACACAGACAGCAGCGAAGCGCCAATTTCTCGTCAACAGCTTTTCCAGATGCTTTTTCTCAAAATAAAAGCCTGCCAGGAAAAACGGAAAGAAAACAACAATCCGCGACAGACTCGCGTAGTAACCCAGCTCACCCGTATATCCGGCAATAAGGCCGAAAAGAAAGGTAACAGGCAGCGCATATCTGATCCTGACCACATAAGGCAGTGCCGCTTTCCAAATAATCATGCTGAATAAAAACCACATCATCCAGTATGGTGTAAAAAAAGTAAAATGCAGGCTTTCCTTATGGAAAATCCAAAAGTCAAAAACGGAATAGATCATTTCGAAAATAACATAGGGTATTACCAGTTTGCTGATGATTTTTATCTCATATTTCGGATCATCAATATTCTTGGCAAAATAGCCGGAAATAAAAACAAACAGCGGCATATGAAATGAATAAATGAACGCATAAATGGATTTGAAGACTGGAATATAGATGAGCGGTTCAATGATATGACCGACAACCACCAAAACAATCAGCATGAATTTCAGGTTATCGAAGTACGGATCTCTTTGATTCATCCTGGCTTGTTCCTTTCTTATCCTAATGTTTAACCGATTTCATATGTTCTGATTATATCATTCATTTTTCTAATAATCTCAGGATTTTTGATTTAAGCCGAAAAAAGGGGGTATCGCAAAACTGCCATAAAAGTAGTGGAGCGATACTCCTTCTTCTAAATGAATCGTTTTATGTATGACTTAATAAAACCTAACAAGGTAGGGCTACGCAATATATAAGCCGCTTCCGGCATGTTGCGCCCTCCTTGGCGCAAACAGCCGCGCTGCGCAATCCATGCTCCGCTTACGCTGGTTATATATTGCATAGCCTAATCTCTGGCTTTTATTCAGCAGATTTTTTTAGTTCAGTATATCTTTTTCTTTATCCTTAAGCTGTTTTAAGTTAATGAAGCGGTTTTCCACAACTAAATTATACAGCAGCTGCGGTCCTTTCGGGGCCCACAGTTACTATTTTATGGCGAAAAAACAGGGCCGCTGCTAGCGAATTATCTTAATTCGTTTTGCGACGTCCCCTTCATTCTCAGACTACTTTCTGCCTGGAGCCCATATTCGGGGTGATTTTGCAGCTGTACTGGTTCCATGTATGGTCACATTAATTGTTTGGGTATCAATACCGAAAATTTTTATAAATACGCAATCATAGGTATCTGTAAGATTAATATCCAATTCGTAATTCCGTTCTGTTTCCGTCAGTTTTGTCTGATAATAATCTACGCTTACCTGGCTTTCATCCAGTCCATTTAATACTGCATAGGTGTCGGCAATATCATTGAGCGTTGCTTCAGGATTTTCCGAATGATCGATCGCCAATGTTTCATTAAAACGCGCATCCCTGATTATTTGTCCAACCTCAAACAAGTGTAAACGATTTAAGTACATCCCGCCAATATCCACAACAAGTCCTGTAAACCCAAACAATACAATTAGCAGGACAGCAAATAGAATTGTGATATTTCCATCTTCGTTTTTTAATCGTTTACGTAACGGCAAGCAAACGCTTCTAGGCATATTGCCACCTACTTTCCGACCCAACACGTTTTGATTTGCTAACCTTCTTTTGTTATAATCAGTCGATTTTTTTTAAGGTTTTTCGTAAATGTCAGCTGTTCTCCGAATATCACTTTTCCTAACGGAGTCAACGGTTCAACTGTATAAACTAAACTGGCTGTGATCTGCGCATATCTCCATTTTTTTGTATTTTGATCCGTGCCGCCGCCACTTTTGGGCGTGTAGTAGTCTTTCTTTTCAGTCCAACATTTTAACTTAGCATCACTCACAGACAAATCTTCCTCATCAACCAGCGACGATGTCTTTTTCATCGCCTCTTTTATTGCTTTTTTGGCAGATTCTCCACTGATTGTTTGGGAATAATCACTATCATAGCTTATACTCATTGTCCAAGACGCATTGCGATAAGCATAATCAAAAGTAAGATACTTATTCATCATCCACCCTAAATCTATCACAGCAAACGTTAACATTAGAAATAAAGGAAGTACCAGGGCAAATTCAACAAGTGCCTGTCCATTTTCATTTTTTAGCACGCGCATCAAATTGAACACCCTTCCCTTCAAACGTATCTGTTCGATATCTCTAACCATCCTCAGGATACCCCTCTAAAAACACCTGTGAAGTAAATGTTGACAATACCCTAAATTCATCACCAAAAAACAATTTTGACTGCGGCATGAGCACCGGTACATCATATTCCAAAGTTACTGTCGCGTTAAAATAGGTATAATAGCTTGGTAATTCTTGAAATCGAGATCCTTTGTTCGCATGATACGTATAATTCTTCCGTTTTGTTTCTCCAGCTTTGGCCTCAATGGTTAACTGATCAAAATCCAATCTGTCTGTATAATCACTAATGGAATTTTTAACTTGTTCATTGATATTTGTCTTGCTGGTAATTTGCCGAATTCCCTCATTTGCTGCACTCTGTACCAATACTTGCGCATCGACAATTCGTCCGGCATCCAGAATAAAACCAAGAAACAGCAGTAAAATAGGTAAAACCAGTGCAAATTCCACCATAGCCTGACCTTTTTTGCATTCTCGTATTTTTCTTAAACTTATAAATTCTCTGATCTTCATATTTTTACCGCCCAGCATCAATATAATCAACTTCTGCCATATGCTGCCATTTGTTAAGCCTTGCTCTATTTTTACAATATATTTACGTTTAGTTTACAATCATTTTACATTTGGTTTTATATGGATTCTATCTATAAAAACTCAGACCCTCAAGAGGAAATTTGTCGAAATAATGTCTTCTATAAGAAATTGATACTTTCGGACTATTTCTGTTTCCCAATAGTACCAGTAGATTAATCCACGCGTTCCCAGTACCTGCATATTTTGCGTAAAAAAAAGGCCCCTGAGGGTCTCTAGTACCTTATCAACACTAATTCATATAAACCTCCGAGAAAAATTTTTGTATCACAAAGGCGAAGAAATGAGCAATGCCGGCAAATTTACCTGATTATTTTCTATATGGTAACCGGCTTTAATACAGCCCCAGCATCCTTCCAGGAAACCTGCCCGTTGGTGAATTCATCCAGCCAGCCAGTAAAGGTATCCTGATCTCCATCCCGGATATATACTTCAAGATCAATTTCTTCACTAAACTTTTCATTGCCGCTTTCCGTGCCCTTTTGCTTCAGGCCGTACCGGATCTGTTCAAACCAGGAGTACGGAATCCGGAGTACATAGATCCGGTGCGGAACGAGCTGGACAATCGCTGTGTTCTCCAATGCGAGGCGGGCTGTCCCGCCATAGGCTCTTGTAAGTCCACCGGTACCAAGCAGGATACCGCCAAAATAACGCACAACAATGATCTGGATGTTCCAGAGCTGCCGATGCTGGAGCAGTTCCATGACCGGCCTTCCCCCTGTACCCTGCGGTTCGCCGTCATCCGAGGCTTTCTCAATCCTGCCTTCGTGAATACGGTAAGCGTATACATAATGGCGGGCGTTTGGAAGGGCTTCCCGGATTTCCTTCATATTTTTTTCGGCTTCGGCCGCGCTTTCGATATATTTGACCAAAGCGATAAATCTTGATTTCTCAATGACTTGTTCGACCTCTGTCTCTCTCTCGATTGTTTTAAATGCTTCCACTTCTCGTCCCCACCATTAACTTAATTATAGTTTAGCTTCTAACTTAACTTTGAATTGGTTTTAGTCATAAACCGGTCCGTCCCAACTATAACCCGATTATGCCGGGCTTCCCCTATTTTCTCTTTTTCATCAAACGCTTCAATGTTAAACACAAGCCTGCGGCCTTCTGCTTCGATAAGCTCTGCCTCCGCCCATACTTTAAGTCCGACAGGTGTTGCTGCCAAATGTCTTATCTCCAAATAGGTCCCGACACTGGTCTGGTCATCCGCAAGATCCAGCGCCTTGGTCGCAGCATTTTCCATCAGGGCTGCGAGCATAGGAGTTGCAAAAACCTCCAGTGACCCGCTGCCGACAGCTTCTGCTGTGTTCACCGCTGTAACCAGCGACTCCGCTTTGCCTTTCTTCCCGATTTGAATCGTTGAGCTGCTCTGCATTGAATCCGCCATGTTGTTCCCCTTTTCAGCAAGATTTAATAATAACCCGAAAATACGCTTCATACTGTTCCACAGTCAGTACCTATGTTCTAATATAACATAGATTTCAACTTATATCCCCCAAAAAATCCACTGGGTATCCGTTAAGAATGGGATATGCCATTGTAAAGCATATCCCACTTATGATTGAAGTATCTTTCCCTACGTTGGCATTAATGGCTGATGCCTCGCGATATACCGTTTAAAGCCTCTCCAGCCTCATTGATATGAATATTTTCAATCGCGAGGTCACCTAACGCAATGACCCCAATAATTTGCCCCTTGTTCAGCACAGGAAGACGTTTTACCTGGTATTCAGCCATGGTTTCAGCCACGGTATCGATATCCTGCGTGCCATCGATACAGATTGGATCTAGCGTCATGCACTGCTCGGCCGTCATCTGGTTGACATCCTTGTTCGAAGCGATGACTCTCAGAACAATATCCCGGTCTGTAATAATCCCCAATACTTTGCCGGCCTGAACGACCGGAACAGCACCAATATCTTTATCTCTCATAATTCTAGCGATATCCGCAACTTTGGCTGCTGGGTCCACCCAGCTTACGTCCGTTGACATAATATCCATGACCCGCATATAAAAACACCTCCGTTTTAATATTTCAGCACTTAGTTTTTCACTGAAACCAATGAATTATGTCAGTAAATAATCCCTTTGTAAAACGTTGATTCTAATTAAAGAAAAATGATTATCTGTATTATCTTTTGCTGTAAAAATAGAATTATCCTCGGTGTTGACCCGGGGATAATTCTATTACGTTATTTACTGCTATTATTGTTGTCTATCAATTTAATTCTTTATTTTTAATTCTATTTGTTTGATTCATCTTGGTTTTCGGCCATACACGATTGCCACAACACCGCCGACGAGATTTTTATATCCCGCATCCTGAAGTCCGCATTCAGCAAAGATCAGGGTGAGCTGACGCTGAGATTCAAATTCACAGGCCGAATCATAAAGATACGTGTATTCTTTTTGTTTTCCGCCGTGAATTTTTCCCAGCCACGGAACGATCTTCTCAAAATATAGCCAGTAAAGCTGTTTGAAAACCGGCATAGTCGGTTTTCCCATATCCAGAGATACGACCATCGAACCAGGTTTGACAACACGGATCATTTCCCGGATTCCGCGGCGCAGATCAGGAAGGTTCCTGAGCCCCCAGCCAACGGTCGCTCCGTCAAAACTGTTGTCGGTAAAAGGCAAGCTCATCGCATTGCCCTGCAAAAGCTCAATACTCGCTTTGTAACGGTCATTTTCAATATTCTTCCGGCCGACAGCCAGCATTTCCTCTGAAAAATCGACTCCGGTGACTCTGCCGGAATCCCCGACGGCGACGGCAATTTCTCTGGTAAGCTTGCCGGTTCCGCAGCACAGGTCAATCATCTTCATTCCGGGTTTAGCCTCGACAATCCTGACTGCTTTGGCCCGCCAGGCGTTATCCATCCCCATACTCATCAGGGAATTCATTAGATCATATTTCCCGGCAATTGCGTTAAACGTTTCCTTGACGTATTCTGATTTATCTTTGCCTGCAAAATCCATTTTCTCTCTCCTTGTACCATCTTGCCCAGTATATGGTCAGTACTATCATATGATAATTAGCCCAAATTGTCCAATTTAAGAACTATCTAGAATATCTCACCTGAGAAGCAAATGATCTGATGAAAAGCAAATAGTAATCTAAAACACTATTGCTAATGATTTTCAACTATGGTAGGATAAAACTAATTTAATAGTATGGGGAGCTGGGGATGCTGGCTGAGAGGGATATCACGTATCCGACCCTTAAAACTGATCTGGGTAATGCCAGCGTAGTAATAATAAAAAACTTTAATAACTGCGCTGCCTTTGCAGCGTTTTTTGTTTGTCGGTCATCGTCGATAAGCAGTGTTTTATTATTTACAAAGTCACGGACAGTAATCTAAAAAAATACGTGAAGGAGAAATGTATTTTGGCAAAGATAACAATGGCCTTTCAGGTCATTCCAAAAGTGGAGGAGTCCAGAATCTATCCGGTTGTTGATGAAGCAATTAAAGTTGTCGCCCAAAGCGGCCTTCCCTACGAAGTCGGTCCGATGGAAACAGCACTTGAAGGAGAGCCTGATGAAATCTGGCAGGTCATCAAAGATGCCATGGAGGCTTGTATCAAAGCCGGGGCTTCTAGAGTAATGACCAATGTAAAAATTGACTATGTACCCCAGGGTTCCACGATCAATGAAAAAATTGCCAAGTACCGCTGAAAAGAAGGGATCCCTATTGCTGAAAAACAATAGACGGAGATTCCGACCACCGGCTGCATTGCTGAGGTATGCCCCTGCCCTTTTCTTTTTGGTCTTGCTGCTGGCAGTCTGGCAGTTTACGGTAAATTACTTCAGCATTCCCCACTGGCTTCTTCCCTCTCCTTCTCAGATCGGGAAAGCTCTCTGGAATACGAGGGACATGATCTGGGGCCATACCAAAGCAACGATCATTGAGACGACGTTGGGTTTAGGGCTTGCTGTTGCTCTGGGCATGACAGTTAGTACACTGATGACGCTGTTTCCGCTGTCCCGGCGGGTGTTTTATCCATTTCTGATCATTTCCCAGACGATCCCCTTGATAGCGGTCGCACCGCTGCTGCTGCTCTGGCTGGGGTATGGGGTACTGCCTAAAATCTTAATTGTCGTTCTGGTCTGTTTTTTTCCGATCGCGATCAGTTTGCTTGAAGGCCTTGAATTAAGCGATTTGGATCTTCTGCATCTGCTGCAAAGCATGGGCGCATCCAAATGGCAGGTATTCTCCCTAATCCGTTGGCCGCACGCTATGCCTGCATTGTTTTCAGGCTTGAAAATTGCTGCTGCCTACAGTGTCATGACGGCTGTCATCAGTGAATGGCTTGGAGCAAGCCAGGGGCTCGGTGTCTATCTGCTGCGTTCTTCGAATAATTTCCTTACCGACAGAGTATTTGCAGCAATCATTGCAATCACTGCTCTCAGCTTCTTTTATTATGCAATCATTATTATTCTGACCAGGCTCTTGCTTCCCTGGTATTCCCGATACAGGCGAACAAGCTGACCCATGGACGTATCTTTCATTCCCTTAAACAAGGAGAAAAAGATACATTCCTTCGCCCCCCAAAAAATACAAGTGAGGTATAAAAATGAAAACGAAAAAGATATTGGTTACGTTTATTGTGCTCCTTCTGATTCTCACTGTGACTCTTTCGGGTTGCAGCAAACAGGCTGAACAGAACTCCAGCCAGAATAACCAGCCGGTTAAACTAACGCTTATGCTGGACTGGACGCCGAATACGAATCATACCGGACTATTTGTTGCTCAGGATAAAGGCTACTTCAAAGACCAGGGACTCGAAGTCAACATTGTCAACCCATCGAGCCAAGGAACACTCGAGCAGCTTGTTGCAACCGGAAAGGTAGATTTTGGTATCAGTGCGCAGGAACAGGTTACATCTGCCCGCCTCAGTGACTTGCCTCTAGTCTCTCTGGCAACCATCATTCAGCACAACACCTCTGGTTTTGTCTCGCTGAGAAGCAAGAATATCCTGACAGCCAAGGATTTTGAAGGAAAAACATACGGCGGCTGGGGGTTACCTTCGGAAACCGCGATCCTTACAGCGCTGATGCAAAAAGAAAATGCCGACTTCAGCAAAATCAATATGGTCAATATCGGGGAAACCGATCAGTTGGCCTCTTTGAATAGCAATATCGATCTGACCTGGATTTTCTATGGTTGGACAGGTATCCAGGCTGAAATCAGAGGACAGGAACTTAATATGATCTGGCTGAAAGATATCGACCCTGCCCTCGATTATTACACACCGGTCATTGTCTCGAACGAGGAAATGATTCAGAGTAATCCCGATACTGTCCGCAAAATGATGCAGGCAATTAGTGCCGGCTACGAATATGCAATTGAGAATCCGGAAGAATCAGCTGAAATCTTAATCAAATACGCTCCTGAATCCGATCCGGAAATGATCAAACGCAGCCAGGCCTGGCTGAGCCCGCAGTACAAAGCCGATACGAAACAATGGGGTGTCCAGAAAGCAACTGTCTGGGAAAACTACAGCAAATGGCTCTATGACAATAAGCTCGTCACCAAAATGATGGATTCATCCAAAGCTTTTACCAATGACTTTCTTCCGACCAGATAACGGAGGTCAGACGCCTTGACACTTGCCTTAAAAAACCTTTCGAAAACCTATATTGAAAACGGTCAGTCCATGGAGATTTTCCGGGATTTGAATCTGACCATTGAGAGCGGTTCTTTCGTCTCCCTGATCGGGCCTTCCGGTTCCGGCAAGAGTACGCTGTGCAATCTTATCGCTGGTATTGAAAAGCCCGATCAGGGGCAAATCCTTCTCGATGACCAGGAAATCACCGGAATGCCAGGACATGTCGGCTACATGTTTCAAAAAGACCTGCTTCTTCCGTGGCGGACTCTTCGGGAGAATGTAACGCTGGGCTGCGATCTCATACGCCAGGATAAAAAAATCTCTTCAATCGAGGCCCTCAAGGGTTTAGAGCATTTTGGGCTGCTCGATTTTGCCGATTACTATCCTCATCAGCTTTCCGGCGGCATGAAACAGCGCGGCGCCCTGCTCCGAACCATCCTATTCGGACAGTCCACGCTGCTTTTGGATGAGCCTTTCGGGGCGCTTGATGCCCTGACCCGCAGAGAAATGCAGCTTTGGCTGCTATCAATCTGGATTGAAACGAAGCATACCGTACTCTTTATTACCCATGATATTGAAGAGGCAATTCTGCTGTCGGATAAAATTTTTGTACTCAGCAAATACCCGGCAGAAATTGTCGAGGTCATCGACGTTCCGTTTCCCCGGCCGCGTGATCCGGAACTGATTTTCTCTTCCGGGATATTGCCTTTGAAGACAAAACTGTTTCACTTGCTGGGAACTTGATATTCAAAGAACGTTTGAAGATGTTTCAATACCTGAAAAACTTTTTCGAAATCCCGCTGGGTTCTTTTACCCTTTGGCGTGATATGTTAAAATAGGGTAAGCATTTTTTCCCTGGGAGGATAAGACTAATGTATGAACTAAAAAATTTTAGTGAAGTCATCGTGAAGAAAACATTGGAAGATTATCTGCCTGTCGCCAATATCCCTTGCAAATGCGAACGGTGTCAGGCCGACATAATGGCTTTTGTACTGAACCGCTTCCCTCCAAGATATTATGTTTCCTTAAAAGGCGAAGTCATGACGCACTTTGAATCACAAATGTTTCCGGACAAAGCCCGAGTTTTGGCAGAAGTCGTTGGTGCTGCCCAGATAGTTGCTGCTTTCCCGTCCCATCCGCTTGACCAGAAAGAAGAGTAAACCTGCGTGGGATTAATGACAGTCGCGAAGGCGCTTCAAATGATATGAGGCGTCTTTGCTTTTGTATAGGTAGTTGTAGCTATCCGCTGAATGATTTCCAATCTCGGATTTGATTATCGCTATTTACTCTGTTACAATGATTGCGACTTCAAAATAAAAGCAGGTGATCAGCGTGATTTTCGAGTATCAGGGACTAAAACTCGACCAATTTCAAATGGATGCGATTGAAGCAATCAATCACGGGCATTCCGTCATTGTCTCAGCCCCTACCGGGACAGGAAAAACAATGGTAGCAGATTATCTGGTCGAAAAATCAATTCGGGAAAGCAAACGGATTATTTATACAGCACCGATAAAAGCGTTAAGCAACCAGAAATTTAAAGATTTCTCCCGCCAATTTGGCAGCGAGACCGTCGGGATCATGACCGGGGATGTTGTGATCAATCCTGGCGCTCCGCTGCTGATCATGACGACAGAGATCTTCCGCAACCAGGTCATCACCAATGATCCGGAACTGGAGCACGTTTCCTATATCATCTTTGACGAAATTCACTGGCTTAATGATGAGGACAGAGGTACAGTCTGGGAAGAATCCATCATTCTCGCTCCGCCAAATATTAAGATTCTGGGCTTAAGTGCCACAATTGCCAATGCCGTGGAACTGAAGGGCTGGATCGAGGCCATCCGCAAAGACACCGTTGTGTTGATCGAGGAACAGCAAAGGATCGTTCCTCTGGAATATTATTATTTTTGTCAGGACACCGGCATCATCGGCTATGATGACCTGATCAGGTTCTATTATCAGAAGCTTAAATCCACGGACAGAACCGATAATTCCCCGCTGTTTAAACCGACGTCACATCTTGACCTGATCAAAACTGTTGAGAAACAATATCTTCCTACCCTCTATTTTGTATTCAGCAGAAAGCAATGCGCCGATAAAGCGCATGAACTGGCCAATATCAAAAACTACCTGTCGCCGGAACAAAGCAAAGAAGTGAAAAACATTTTTTTGGAGCATTTTGGTGCTGAAGACACTTGGTCCTCTTCCACGCGCAAGTTATTCAGGGTCTGCCGGAAAGGTATTGCCTATCACCATGCAGGGCTGCTGCCTTTGCAGAAATCCGTCGTAGAGGATCTTTTCCTGGCGAAGACGATCTCAGTTCTGTACTGTACCGAGACCTTCAGTGTCGGGATCAACTACCCTGTCAAGGCCGTTTGCTTTGATTCCTTAAACAAATACGACGGACGTAGTTTCAGGGCTCTGGCAAACCACGAATTTTTTCAGATGTCCGGCAGAGCCGGCCGACGTGGTATTGACGAGATTGGTTATTCCTTTGCGATTGTTGATTTGAATTACTTTGAAAAAGAACCGCCGGTAAAATTTGATATTGCCAAGTTGGAACCTCTGACCAGTCAGTTCCGGCTTTCCTATAATACAGTTTTGAATCTCCTCGCAACATTATCGCCGGAGCAAATCGAAACCTATTTCAAAAAAAGTTTTGCTGCTCATTCCTATATCTTGACCGCCCAAAAAACGGAAGAGGAGATTCGTCTTCTGTCCGAGCAATCAGCCCAAGCCAAAGAGAACCTTTGTGAGCATGTCGGGACCTATCGGTGCCCGCTGAATTACTACCCGAAAAAGAAAGAATTGGACAGACTTCATAAAGCCTATGACAAATTGGACCCGCGACGCCGCAATAAGATTTTCGGGCGTCAGATGCACCGAAAAATCATGAGATGGGAGAAGATCCTTAAGACTGCTCCCCAGAAATGTACCAGAAAACAAAACGACAGCTGTAAATCCTTTGCCGGAAAGTGGATGAACCTCGAAAAAGAAATTACGGATCTCAAGAATCAGTTGTTCTCAATGCCGGATTACAACACCTTTAATTCCGAATTTGAAAGAAAAAAAGCTCTGCTGCAGCAAATAGGCTATATCGGGAATGACAAGCTTTTGCCGCGAGGGGAGCTCGCCAGATATATTTATGTGCAGGAAATCCTGGTAACCGAATTGATTTACTCAGGAATCATTGAACAGCTGGATGATGACCAGCTGACTGCGCTGATTTCCTGTATTGATTATGAAAGCAAACGTAATGAGTATTTCCAGAAGTTTGACCAGATTGATTTTAAGCCTGTCAGGGAAATCCTAAATTATATTCAGAGCATCTGTGGGCCTGACGCTGTACGTTTTGAATCCAGAGCGGCTGTCCTTGCGTATCATTGGAGCAAAGGCGCCGCATTAATCGAGCTTCAGCAGCTCTGCACCCTCGATGAAGGAGATATTATCGCGGTCTTAAGGCGGACCATCGATTTACTGCGCCAGATGCGGGAAGCCGTAACAGACCAGTCGTTAAGAGAACGCTTCAGCGTCTGCATCAAGAAACTGGACAGAGATGAGGCTTCGATCCAAGAGTTAAATTAAGCTGCCTTGCCCTCCGTAGCCGTCAAAAAGAGGAGCCGTTTTAGGGCTCCTTTTGTTGAGTCTGCCATTTCCGACCGGATTAACCTCAGGCAGACTTTTTTTAATTTTGAATCTTTCCTAACCAAACCAATTCTGAAGATTGACTGCCCGACACTCAGGCTCTTACGACCAGCAGTATTCAGCCAAATACCACTCCTGCAAAAAATTGCTCGTTTGCTGCTATCGATAACTCCCGGCCGCTTAAGTACTTCCTGACCGCCTGACATACCTCCTTTCAATCTTCCTGTCCTGACTTGGGCCTTTTTTCTGTTCCAGGCGATCTGGTCGCCAGCCATGACAACGCATTGTCATACGTCATTCAGAAAAAGGCTTTACTCTAACGTTAAAGATATTCTCTGTATTGCTTTGAATTCCTTGGTCAAATAGTTTCATATTGTTTCTAAGTTTGTCGAAATGGAAAGAGCATCTTACTGCCTTGACCTCCTGCAAAATGAGATGGGAAGATTGAAATTAATAGCCAATTCCATTTTTATAGGTCCCCATCAAGCATTTGGCTTACCGCTCGACTGGGGGATTTGAAAAAAGATAAGTGACAAACATTCAGCCTTTTCAAATAATCCGGCTGATATGCCCGAGCCTGTCTTTACCATAATCTTTGATATGACCGGAATCAGCTTGTCCAAAAATCATCAACGTTGATCATTTTTGGACAAGCTATATATGAGGTTTGTCACACTCATAAGACTGAACGGCTAGAGTTGGGCACCTTATCTGACTCTTTGGTAATGAAAAGCTGAAGTCCCGGCATTAAAATAAGCCGCCCGCCAAAAATTGGCCAGCAGCTTATCAAGCACTAATTGAAGTTTCTTATTTCGTTTTACAGTCCTTTGTTTAAATCCAATTCCTACTTATACTGATTTGCCAGTCTTTTCTTCAGATTCTCCGCAACCAGCGCCGGATCAATCGGATTTCTGGCAATACCGGACTCAATCGCAGCTTTGGCTGTTGCAGCAGCGACAGCAGCGGCAACTTCGGGATTGAAGGCACTTGGGATGATGTAGTCGGCACACAATTCTTCCGGTTTAACGCAGTCGGCAATTGCCTGGGCGGCAGCAATCTTCATTGCATCGTTGATATCGGTCGCGCGGACATCAATCGCACCGCGGAACATGCCCGGGAAAGCCAGAACGTTGTTGATCTGATTGATAACGTCGGAACGTCCGGTCGAGATGACAGCAGCGCCGGCATTGATGGCTCTTTCAATCGGCCAGATTTCCGGAATCGGATTGGCCTGAGCAAAGACGATCGGATCTTTGGCCATGGACTTAATCATCTCTTCGTCAATGGAATCCGGAGCTGATACGCCGATAAAGACGTCCGCACCCTTGATCGCATCTCTGAGGCTGCCTGTACACATTTCATAATTTGTCTTTTCAGCGATTTCGTCCTTATATTTATTCATACCTTCAGGGCGTCCTTTATAAATCGCACCTTTGGTATCGCACATGATAACGTTCTTCAGTCCCATGCTCATCATCAGCTTGATAATTGCAATCCCGGCGGCTCCGGCGCCGTTCGTTACGACTTTGATCTTATCTATACGCTTACCGACGACTTTCAGCGCATTAAAAAGACCCGCCAAGGTAACGACAGCCGTTCCATGCTGATCATCATGGAAGATCGGTCCTTTGAAAATATTACGGGCTTTTAACTTTCCTTCAATTTCAAAACATTCGGGAGCTTTGATGTCCTCAAGGTTAACACCGCCAAAGGTCGGGGCCATTAACTCGACAAGCTCAACAATTTTATCAATATCATTCGTATTTACACAAATCGGGAATGCGTCAACGTCGGCAAAGGCTTTAAACAGAAGGGCTTTTCCTTCCATGACAGGCATAGCCGCTGCTGGACCGAGGTTGCCAAGCCCGAGAATGGCTGTTCCATCGGAAACGATACAGACATAGTTGGCATGGTTGGTGTAAACATCAAGATTCGCTAAATCTTTCGCAATTTCTTTCACAGGATCAGCCACTCCGGGGGAATAAGCGAGCGTCAAATCGTCCCTGTCATTGGCAGGAACCGTTACTTTTACTTCAAGTTTACCAGGCCTTACGGCGTGAAACGCCAAAGCCTCTTCACGCAGGTTTTTAATCCGGGACATTCACATCTTCCTCTCACTTTATGGTTTTTTTCGTTTTATTTTTGGCTTAAGTCTTTTTTATTCAGTATGCTTTTTTTAAGTAATACATTGTCGTTATTTGACACATTGCTTATGTAAACAAATTATAAAAGCGTTTCGTTAAATTATCTCATGAATGAAAACAAAAAATCAACCATTTTGTTTTTGAAAGTAAGTATCAGAATCGGTGAAATTATCCTCTGATGTTAGGATCAATACGTTGTATTGATTTGAATAGATTAAATAGCGGATATTACAATGTCTGGCCGCCCCTACAGGGGCAGCCAGACATTGTATCACTCGAGTCATATAAAACTTTAGAGCAACCTCAGCTTAAGCTTCTTTCGCTTCAATCTCAGCCTGAGCAGCCAGAATATCTTTGGCATTCAGGTATACGGGAGTATCCACCATTTTACCGTTGTAGGATACAGCTGCTTTTCCTTTGGCAATACCCTCTTCTTCAAATACTTTGACAACGCCGTTAGCCCATTCTACATCGGCCGGATCCGGAGCATACAGACGGTTGGACGGTTCAACCTGACCCGGATGAATAATCATACGACCTTCATAGCCCATCTGTTTGCCATCGGCAACGTTCTTTTCGAAAGCGGGAATATCCTGGTAAGCAACAAACGGTGCGTCAATTGCTACGATACCGGCTGCACGGCAGGCAACACCGACTTTGGCGCGTCCCCACAGCTGCTCATTCGCTTCAGAGGTTAGTTTGATCCGCATGTCGCGGCAATAATCTACAGCGCCAAAAATAGCATTCACGTTACGTTTACTGGCCATACAGCACTCATAGGCATTCATGATTCCTTTTGCTGTTTCCAGCAGCATAGAAATTTTGATGGAACCAACTTCCAGACCACGTCGGCGCTCCAGCTCTTCGAGCTTCCAGTCCAGACGTTTGACATCATCAGGATGTCCAGTCTTGGCAAGCGTTACGCCATGAAGACCTTCCCAAACGACAGCCTCAAGGTCATCGTTGGTTAATTCTGTTTCCCAGTTGTTAATTCTGACATAAACCTGGGAACCATTGGAACCGGCATATTTCAGATTCTCGGCAATAATTTTGCGTGCATTTTCCTTTTCAGCCGGTGGTACGGAATCTTCCAGATCCAGCGTGATGATATCAGCAGGAAAGCTTGGCGCTTTCTCAACCATCTTCGGGTTATTTCCCGGTACGTAGAGAATCGATCTCATAACAGCCATTTTAAATATGCCTCCTATTTTTACCTTTAAGATTTTTTGGTAACAATGCTAAGTACTTTGTCAGCTCTAAAATGCATGTAAATCACTCAGGGAAATTTTTGTCTGACCAGACGATACCAAGAATCAATCATTATTCCTTAATTTTATCCTTCAAAATAATCGGGATATCTATTGGGGTTTCAGCGACAAAACCGCCCGCTTTAAGGACAGCTTCAATTTTACTCTTGGCTGACCCGCGGCCGCGTTCGACAATATTGGAAGCATGGGAAAAACGTTGGCCTTCGGGAGCCCAGGCTCCGGCTACGTAGATCACGAAAGGTTTTGTGAATTTTCCTTCCGCAATAACATCGGCACATTCCTCTTCCTGGGAGCTGCCGATCTCGGCATAGACGGCTACACCTTTTGTTTCAGGATCTGCTTCAAATAAGGGCAGCAAATCAGCCATAGATGTTCCAAGTACAGGCTCGGTTCCGGTATGCACGACCGTACTTATGCCGAAACCACCTTCTCTTAATACCCAAGGGATGGTCCCTGATTGTCCGCCACTGCGCGAAAAGACACCGATATTACCTTTCTTAAAGAACTTGTTAGCCCACTCGACATTGCCGCCAAGCCAGCCGACAACTGCTTCTCCCGGTGTCAGAATGCCAATGGATCCGGGACCGATTAAGCGGGTTCCTCTCAACTTGCAATAAGCGACCATTTCCATAATATCATGGATGGGTGTTCCTTCAACGCACGGAATAATATTTTTGACACCCGCGTCGGCAGCTTCAAAAACAGCGGTTTTCAGAACACTGCCCGGCACAAAGATGACGCTAAAGTCAATTTCACCCTGTTCTCTGGCAATCTCCTTAACCGTATTATAGACAGGGATGCCATGAACCTCGTCCCCTTTTTTCCCTGGGCTGGTTCCGCCGATGACTTTGGTGCCATATTCTTTCATGTATTTGGTTCTTACAGATCCTTCACGGCCGGTAATTCCCTGGATAATGACTTTAGACTGGTCACTGATTAAAATACCCATTCTTATCCCTCATTTTAATTTTGTAAAGAAAATTGGCTGGTGACAGCCTTAGCTGCACTTAGATATATCAGAAAGTAATTTATACTTTCTGATATGCAAATAAACTATTGTAAACCGCGTTTGGTTAGATAGACATCAAGGCCCGCAATCGGAATATTGATGGTCAAAGCCTTATTCCCTTCGAACTTGCAGGCGATCTCACAAGCCAGACATTCTGTTCCAAGCCGGAGAACTTCCTCTGCGCTCAGATGCTCGACGGATGGTTTCCCGTCAACAATTTGAAGCAACCCTCTGGCATATTTTTTACAAGCTGCTGCGCACGCTTTGGTTTCACATGTGTCACACTTGTTGGTATCGATGCTTATGGTAATACTTTTTTCTTTGATTTCCAGCATGGCATTTTCCTACTTTCCTTGAGCATCTTTTTCCGCTCTGTATTCTTTGGCCAGAGCCAGAAGTCTTTGACCGATAAATTTAGTATCCGTGACATGCTCTTTTCCGTATATTTCAATTCTTTTGCCAATTCCGTCCGAAGTCATAAGCTCTGCCAGACCCTTGCGCAAAATCTCCATGGATTCATCCTCGCGGTTGCCGCAGAGTAACAGAACGCAAGGCAGGCCGGGCTTCTTCGGAAGCTCTTCCCACAGTACTTTGACAATCGCATTGGCATGGTGCCATTGCTCCTGATTCGCCATCATAAAGCCGCCAAGAAGATAACCGTCAATATTCGGCTGCGACAGTACGCTCTTGGCAACGCGATAGATTTTGGATCCAACAGGATTGCCGCTCGTGTCGGCATAGTTGGCAGGCTTGAGTCCTACCTGATTCAGCGCATCAAGTCCCATCATCGCCGAACCGCCGCCGATCGGGTGATAGCCGATATAGCCGGGGCTTACTTCGTCATAACCCATATTCATCAGGAAGCCGGTTCCACGGGCATCTGTCTCTTCAATGCTCCAGCCGATCATATCAAGTTCGGTGACTTCACCAGGCAAATCGCGGGCAATTTTAATGCCAAATTCCGGATGACGTCCCACAGAACTGTTATCAATCTCCATTTTGCAGTCTGCGCAGATCAGGCTTCCATCCTCCGTCATGACAAACGGATTGATCTCCAGGGTCTGGCAGTCATACTTTTTGTAGACTTGGGACAGTTTTGTCAAGAAAGAAGCAAACTTACTCAATTCTTTATTTGGAATGCCGGCTCGGACACAAAAATCGATCGCATCGTAAATTTGTAGACCAAAAATAGGGTCGATATTCATCTTGAAAATCAGTTCTTCAGGAACACTTTCAATATCCATGCCGCCTTCTGAGCTGAACATCAGCATCGGGCAGCGGGCGTCTCTCGCATTGTTAATGACAAATGAACAATAGTATTCTTTTTTGATCGCCAGTTTCTCCTCAATTAAAACCTGTCTGACAGGGAGCCCTTTGACTGTCTTTACCAGTATTTCAGCAGCTGCCGCCGATGCTTCGGACGAAGTCTCGACCAGTTTTACAATACCGGCTTTTCCTCGTCCTCCTGCCTGGACCTGACCTTTGACAGCCACGGACTTGCCAATCCATTCTGCCGCTTGCTGTGCTTCTTCCGGAGAAGATGCGGACCTGCCCTTCGGTACGGGTATTCCCGCCTTGGCAAGCCATTCCTTACCTTGATACTCTAGAAATTTTGCCATCCATAATCCCTTCCATATCGTCATATTGATTCTAGTACTTGTATATACTGAAAGAAAACTCAAAAAATTAAAGGAATATATGGTTATTCCTTTAATTGATTGTTCATTATTAAAGTAATCTTATGTATCGCTATTAACTTGTCTTATGAATTATTATAACGAAATTATTTGCAAAAACAAGACTAAATAAGCCGAATTGCATGATTTATTAGGGAAAAACCAATCTTGTAGAACTTGATTTAGGCCAAAGCTTCGGCAATCGCTTTGCGGGCAAGTTCGTCACATCGTTCGTTCTCGGGATGCCCGGAATGACCTTTGACTTTAACCCAGACAACATCATGCTTTGCCGTGAGTTCCAGAAGCGATACCCAGAGATCACGGTTCTCAACCGGTTTCTTTTGCGAACTCTGCCAGCCATTCTTTTGCCAGCGAGAAAGCCAGTTTTGTTCAAATGCATTAATTAAATAGGCGCTGTCACTGTGGACCTGGACACTGCAGCTTTCTTTCAGGGCAGCCAGTCCTTGGACTGCCGCTGTCAGCTCCATGCGCTGATTGGTTGTATTGCCTTCAAAGCCGCTGATCTCTTTTTCATGTTCACCATACTTCAGGACTGCCGCCCAACCTCCCGGACCGGGATTGCCTGAACATGCTCCGTCCGTATAAATCTTTACACTTTTTACAGTCATTGAACCCCCTATTTTAAGTAAAGAATCAGGGCATTTTCATCACAATTAGGAAACTTAACACAATTGATGCATTCTTTCCAGACCTTATGGGGCATTGAATCCTTTTCGGTGATTTCGAATCCCATATGTTTGAAGAAATCTACCTGATACGTCAGGGTAAATACCTTGGGGCAATGAAGCTCCCTGGCCTCCTCCAGAAGGAGCTCAACAATCTTACGGCCTAACCCCTTCCCCCTGTAGCTTTCCTCAACCGCCAGTGCCCTGATCTCAGCGAGATCGTCCCAGGTTATATGTAAAGCGCCGGTTCCGACGATCCGGTCATCCTCTACCGCTACAATGACCTCCCTGATTCCTTCATACAACGCACTTCGGGTTCTTGGGAGCATGAGTCCCTGTTCTGCATAATAATTGATCAGGCTAATAATGTCTTCCACATCGCTTAGCTTTGCGTGTCTATAGGTTACCATCTTTTCTCCTTTATCTGTCCATGTTTCCCGACAAATGATGGAATGATCAGATCCGGTACCAGGCAACTGTCAGGTATTGCCGAATGCCTTTCTCCACTTTGCTTTGCATTAAAGCATAATGGACGGCAGTCTCTTTAAGATCAAGCGTACTGCCCCAATTTAGGATATTTTGGTCGATACCCTTGATGCCGCCGCTCGCTAAAGTAAGATGAGGTTTAAAAGGCCTGGTATCAGGCGGTGCTCCAAATTGGCTCGTCGCCTGCTGGATCTGCTTTTGCAGCTGAATCAGCTTCGGTTCTTTTCTTATCCCGGCCCATAGTATCCGGGGCTGTATGATATTCGGGAATACACCAAGGGAATCAAAAGAAACCGCAAATTCACCGATACGTCCCGAAACACCCGCCAGGGTCTGTTTCAAAGCATCAAGATCCTTTTCTTCCACTTCTTCTAAAAAACGCAGCGTCAGGTGCAGGTTATCACGTCTGCGCCAATAGCCGCGGAGACCTTTAACCTTAAGTTCATCCTGCCATTTTTCGAATTGGTCAAGACTCTGTTCACTAAAATTCAGGCTGATAAATAATCGCATGCAGCATGACTCCATCGTATGTGGCATTTTCTCCTTACCACAATCTTACTATGCATCGATGCCGAATGCAATGAAGTTATCTTTTACTCCTTTAAAGCCCTCCGTCCGCCATTCTTTGGGCATGATGATCAATGGATATTTATCGGGATGCCTCAGCCAGGATTGGCACAGACGCAATTCTTCCATGTAATCGGCTTCGCAAAAAAGGAATATTTTGTGGTTCCACTCCAGTTGCGGATATCCCGGGAAACCCTGATGATGCTTCGTATAGTTTTCAAAAGCTGAAAATGCCAGCAGCGTTTGTACAACTTTTAGCGATGGTTTCTCCAGAACAGGTTTAATCATCCGAATCGATTGATCCCGTTGGAAGAAATACAGTTGCCGGCTTTCAATCAAATCACTGAAGTCTCTTGGATACCAAGGAGCCTCCAGGTACTTTCCAAAATATTGGGGGATAAATTCCCTGTCATAGATTATCTTAAGATCTAATAATTCCCTGGAATCAAGGCTGCCATTGATCTCCATGTTTTCCAGCAGTTCCAGTATGCCGTTAATGGCTCTGCAAAATTCATCATTAAGGTTCCCGGAGAAATCGACCCATCCCAACTTTAGAAATTTGGAAGCAATATTTTTATTCCTGGTCCATTTTACTTTCGTAGACAGTTCAAACTTGTTCCCTTTCTTTTTAAACTCGGCAATTTGAATACTTCCCCAGCAATAGGTGATTTTATTCTTTTCGGATACTGCCCGGACTCTTCTCTTGGCCAAGCTTTCAAAATAGTGGTTGATCACCATCAGGTGATTCCAAGCCACTGGATTTAATTCTCTTTGCCAGTGTTCCCAACCGGGGTGCAACTCTCCTGTATCCAGCCGAAAAAAGCCTTTATCGTAATCTTTTTCTGCCAGAACATATAAATTGGGGGTTAATTTTTCCCGCCAAAAGACCGTCCTGGCAAACAGCATACCTCCTATTTGAGAAACCGCACCTAAAAATACAGGAGAAAATTCTTTTGCCACATAATAGATCAAAGTCCTGCTGCCATTTCCCAGATGCCCTCCCCACAGAATCCCGCCCAAAAGAAAGTCTTCCTCCCTGTAGACTCCTTGCGCAGCGATGATTCCCACTCTGAAACTGATATCCCCGGCACTGAAATAATTAAACTGGGAAGGCAGATGCCAACCTTTCCTGACTTCTTCCGGACATTCTTCCCATCCGGATACACTGAAAATGTCCGGATTAGCATCCCATAATTCCTTCCATTTTATGTTCAAGTCAAATCCTCCCTTTACAAGCTGTTTTTTTATTATTACGCTTGATAAAGGCAGGAAATGACAAGGTATCTTTCCAATCATAAAATTATAAAAAAAATTAACCCGGCAACGCCCGGGTTCTTTATTTTGTCTATTTGTTTAAATTTTCTCTAACACCTAATTGCATATAAATAACTTCTTCCCCGATATTCGTACAGTAATCGCCGATTCTTTCGATATAGCGGGTCGCTAGAAGCAGGTAGACCGCCTGGCCTGATATTGCCGAGTCTTTTGCCATCATCTCATCCAGTTCGTTAAAAATCAATTTATAGTAATGATCCACTTTGTGGTCGGTCTCAGCCAGAGACCGTGCAAGTTCAACATCTTCACAGATAAAAGCCTGGACGGCCGTACGCATCATTTGGACTGCTAGCTCAGCCATTTTCGGCATGTCAATCAACGGCTTGATCAGTGGGTCTGGTCCGATCCGCAAGGATACTTTGGCAATATCGACAGATAGATCGCCCATTCTTTCCAGAGAGGAAATGATTTTATAGCTTGCAACGATATTGCGGAGATCCGAGGCAAACGGCTGCTGGGTTGCAACAAGGTGGGTACAGAGCAGCTCGATATCCTGCTCAGAATCATTGATCTGGCTGTCATCACGGATGACCTTTTCCGCCAGAGCCATATCCCTGTTCTTCAAGCTTTCCATGGCCTGTTCCAGCGCTTTCTCAACTAACACGCTCATCTCTACTATTTTTTTCTTCAGCTCCTGAAGCTGGGCTTCAAATTTATGGCGCATCGTACCCCCCCGGTGTGACTTCATCTGCAAAATGTGCAATGTAATACAAAATAGCATAACCTAATGTACAAATGATAACAATAGAATTTACTAAAAAGAGAGCTGTCTAGAATGATCCTTAAAGCACTGGAATTTATAATTCGTAAGGGTATAATAGAATAAGAATGAGATTAGAGTCAATATAAAAAGGAACTGAATGATGTTCTATCGGATCAAACAATTATACAGTGCGCTGCACCCGGTTGTAAATGAGAATGAATACTCCTGGCTAAATACCGTACTGTCGGAGCGGGAAAGACAGCTGTTTCTGAAGCAGACCCTTACAGAGCAGAGGCATGCCCTCGATGTCGCCCGGGATATTCAGGAGCAGAGAAGTCTTATTGAAAATGGTTATGGAAAAGAAGTTTACCATAACCTATTAAGTGGTGCGCTTCTCCATGACTGCGGAAAATCAGTGATCCATCTGCTTCTGTGGCAGAGGGTATTTATTGTTGTCTTTGATTATTTACCGGAACGGATCAAAAACATCATCCGCCAAAGCAAATCAATTTTCGGCAAGACGCTGGTGATTTACGCACAGCACCCTGCCTGGGGGAAACGGCTGGCTGCCCGGGCAGGACTCTCTCCCGAAATCCAGCTCTTAATCCATAACCACCATACCCCACAAAATTCTATGGAAGAAATCCTTCACTCGGCCGATAACAGGCACTAATTTCCAAGTTATTCTTTCAAATAATCCTTAAATTCATATAATTCAAAATCCTGCGAATAAACCGGTTTATGCTGGTTTATCTTTTTGTATTTCTGAAGATGCCTGCTTTTTTGATCAAGCTTTTGCGTAAGAATCTTATTTTCCTTTTCAATCTGCTCAAGCAGGTCCATCAGGACTCTCCTGCTTAAACGCAGATTATCAAGCTGTTTTTCCAATTCCATAATTCTATGAGTCAACAGGGCAGTTTCCTCATTCGTGCTCAAGCTTTCATCCCCCGGAACAGAATATTCTTATACAGCTATTCTATACGCTTCAGATTGTTTTTAATCCTTCCCGGCTAAAAAAGTTCCAACCCGCTGAACCGCTTCCTGAAGCTTCGTCTCATCCTGAACCAGACCAACCCTGACATATCCCTCGCCATGCCGGCCAAAGGCAATACCCGGCACGACAAGAACACCGGCCTCCCTGGCTAGTTGAAACGCAAAGGATAATGAATCCTGCTTCGTGGGCACCGGGGCCCAGACAAACATGGACCCTTTGGGCCTATTCATCTTCCAGCCGGCTCTGGCACATCCGTCGACCCAGATATCCCTTCTGTTTTTATAAGTCTGCTGATTGGCGAGGATGGTCTGATCACCGCCGCATAAGACCGCAGCTCCGGCCTTCAATACAGGCTGAAAACTCCCATAGTCAATATTGGATTTGATGGTTTCCAGTGCTCTGATGACTTCTTTATTGCCTACCACAAAGCCAAGTCTCACTCCGGCCATATTATACGACTTGGAAAGGGAATGAAACTCCACCCCTACCTCCTTTGCTCCTTCGGCCTGCAGAAAGCTTGACGGCCTGTAGCCGTCAAAAGCCAGCTCCGTATACGCAGCATCATGACAAACTACAATTTCATGTTTGGAGGCAAATCTAACGACTTCATGAAAGAAAGCCTCCGGTGCAACTGCAGCGGTTGGATTATTCGGATAGTTAAGAACCATCAGTTTGGCCCGGTCAGCAATCTGGGGGGGAATTCGATTAAGGTCCGGCAGAAAATCGTTCGTTTCCAATAACGGCAGCACAACCTTTTCGCCTTCGACCAACGCCAATCCGTCTGAATAAATCGGATAGCCAGGCTCAGGGATGAAAGCAGCGTCGCCTTTATCAATAAACGCCCAGAAAATATGCGTCAGACCGTCCTGGGAGCCCATGACCGGAAGCACTTCCGTCGCAGGATCAATATCGACGTTAAATCTTCTTTTATACCATAAGGAGCAGGCTTCCCGGAACTCCGGAATTCCTCTGGTCAGTGTATAACCATACGCCCTTTCATCAAGGCTCTGCTCACTGATTATTTTTCTGATCTCCAGGGACGGAGGCAAATCCGGACTCCCTACACTGAGATCAATGAGCATTTTGCCTTCACGTTTAAGCGTTTCTTTCAACGACGCCAATTGTGAAAAAATAGATGTTTGCAGGCTTCCCATCCTTGCTGCGAGCTTCATGTTTTCTTCCTCCTCAGCTGCTCAATTTGTTGAATGGCTTCCATCCCAACTCCCCAAGAACCTAATTTTATGCCGGGCTTAATCGCCTGACCATGAAAATCAGACCCGCCTGTAATCAGAAGGCCCTTTCTTTCTGCCAGTGCTTTAAAGTAATTTCGTTCCTCCATACCGTGGTCGGGATGATAGACTTCAATCCCCTGCAGCCCGGAGTCAACCCAGGCGGCAATCTCGGATTCTGTACATTGGTTGCCCGGATGCGCAAGCACGGCTACGCCTCCGGCTTCTCTTATCATTGCAATAGCTTCGACAGGGTCAAGCTTATACCTGGGAACGTAAGCCGGCCTTCCTATCTTTAAAAATCTCTCGAAAGCGTCTTTCAGATTGGCGGCATCCCCATGCCTGATCATGGCTTGAGCCACATGGGGCCGGCCCACAGAATCCCCTCTGACAAACTGACTTACGTCCTCAAATGTCAGGGTGATTCCAAGCTGCTCCAGCTTCTGAAGGATCTTTCGTATTCTTTGCACTCTTTTTTCCCGCAGTTCCTGCAGTCTGGGTTGAAGGGCCTCATTACCCTCCTGTAACGCATACCCGAGGATATGGACTTCCTTGCCCGCCCAGTCGGTGTTGATCTCTATGCCTTTAAGCAAACAGATCCCCATCTCATCTGCAGCCTTTTCTGCCTCCGCCCAGCCATTAATGGTATCATGGTCCGTGATGGCCAAAGCTTTCAATCCGACTTCTGCCGCAGACTTAACGACTTCTTCCGGTGTAAGGACCCCGTCTGAAGCAGTCGTATGACAATGCAGGTCGGCCTCAAATCTTGTCTGGTATTTCATGATATGTTTACCTCTAAGAATTTTCAAATTAAGACATCGCTCAAAAACCTGACATAATTCCCATAACATATTTTGGCTATTTCGTTCTGATTAAAACCGCACTGAGACAATTTTTCCACTAGATACGGGAATGTCCCGACATTTTCCAGACCTTTCGGCGTCGTCTCAATTCCATCAAAATCCGATCCGAAACCAACGGTATCGACTCCCGCTACTTCTGCGATGTGGCAAATGTGCCGGACAACGTCATCCATCGTTGCTTTTCCGCTATCACTCAGGAAATCCTCACAGAAATTGACCCCGACCACACCTTTCTTATCTCCTAGCGCACACAGCTGACGGTCAGTTAGGTTCCGGCGATGGCTACATAACGCTTTGGCACAGGAATGGGAAGCGATGACCGGACGTTCAGAATGCCGCAGCACATCCCAAAAACCGGCCTCATTCAGGTGGGAAACGTCGATCACCATCCCAAGCTGATTCATT
>JAMPIU010000007.1 GCA_023667845.1 Dehalobacter sp.
ATTTGTGCAGAATAGATCACTCTAATCAGTTGCAAGAATGCTTTTGGGTTGTAGTTTGATGTTTGCATATTGGTCTTGTTGGGTTTGGCATTAAATTACCACCAACGTTCGGCGGTATGTGCAGTTGGTCCGCCAGCTGGCGGACGGTGGCGCGTGTTTTTGCACTCGTGGTGCGATGCAGGATTATGATGGTTATTACTTAATTCTCGCGTTGGCAAAAACCGTGACACCAGGAGGGGGTCCCCGGCGGGAGCAGGGGCAGGCCGTGGCGCCAGCCACAAAACCGCCTCTTTATTTACCCAATTGTCGCGCCACGGAGCGCTAATGACATATACCGACCTGTTACCGACAGTGCTTTTTAGTCAAGTTGCAGTGAAAGTGTTAAATGCCCCCCAAACCCCTTACGAATAATCTTCATCAAGGTTGATAACCTTATGTCTGAAGCATTATTCTCAATCCTTGAGATATACGATTTGTTGGTCCCACATCTCTTGGCAAGCTCTTCTTGAGTAAGTCCCATTTTAAGCCTGGCATCTTCAAGTAGCGCACCGAGCCTGAAGACTTCAAACTGCTGTTCCCATTCTTCACGTTTTGGGGTACCTCTTTTACCGTATTTATTGTCGAGAAGTTCCTCGAAAGTTGTTATGTTATTTTCTGCCTTTTTCATTTTTGTACTCCTCCATAATTCTTAAAGCTCTTTCAATCTCTTTCTTAGGTGTCTTCTGTGTTTTCTTTATGTATGCATTCCCGACTACTACAATATTACCGTGATCAAAGAATGAAAAGATTCTATATATGTTATTGCCTACCTCAACTCTAATTTCATAAAGACCTTTGGTACCCTCCATGTGTTTAAAATGCTTTTCCGGAACATGAAGCGTTACCTTGATTAATCCCAGTGTCCATTCAATTTTTGATTGAACATCATCTGGTTGTTCTTCATAGAAATCCAGAAAATATCTCTTATAGAAGATAATTTGTCTTTCAAAAGCCATGCTACAAAGTTAACTAATTAGACAACATTTTGCAAATCTTAATTTGATTTTAATTGGATGTGACCCAGCATTGGCGGTAACGTTCGGCGGTATGTGCAGTTGGTCCGCCAGCTGGCGGACGGTGGCGCGTGTTTTTGCACTCGTGGTGCGGTGCAGGATTATGCGGTTATTACTTAATTCTCGCGTTGGCAAAAACCGTGACACCGGCGGGAGCCCCCGGCGGTGCCGGGGCGGCCTGTGCCGCTGGCCACATAACGGTCCTCTTTAGTCAGAAAATTCTCGCGGCACAGAAGCCAATGACATATACCGACCTGTTGTGTGCTGTGGTTATTTAAAGCTTAAATTTTGAGGATCCTGACGAGTGTCGTAAATTCTCAGAATATCAACATGATTCCTACTCTCTCTGTAGAATAAGGAATTATGCTTTGTCAACACCGCCTTTCTAATTTTATGCTTTTTATTGACAAGCGGAAATTGCCTTGGATTCTCTGATATCTGATTGATAAGATGTTCAGTCACATCCATAAATTCCGTAACTACATTCACATCCCAGTTAATGATTAGAAAGTCAAGGATTTGGTCGTAGTCTTTTTCGGATAGAGGAGCCCAGATAATGCTTTTAGGCACGAGAATATTTATTACGATATTTTGACACTACATTTTGATGCGGTATGCCCTTACCCTTATCTATTTCTTGAATTGCATCAAAAATACCATTTTTCTGAGAGTCAGAGAGTGAATCCCAATCCGTCAACTCCTTCTGGCCATTTATGAAGTTGACGACCACACCGTATAATTCCTCTAACTTGCTCTTTTCGAGCGAGTCTATCTGAC
>JAMPIU010000008.1 GCA_023667845.1 Dehalobacter sp.
GAAGTACGGGGCCCACCCTCCCGAAAGAATGATATCATCGTGGTATTTGTTTAGCGCTATTCCGAGCTCGAGCAGGGCAGATCTGGAAGCTTCTGTTATTGCATGTGCATAAACCATCTATCTCACTCTACCCGTCAATGACTCCCTATCCTGTCTGTCTCACGGATTTGTATAAGAATTTTAAACTCAAAAGATAGATACATTGCGATACATGACCTGACTATATGCCGGGAAAAATGGAAATAGGTTTACGTATAATCCATTACCTTTATTGAGATACTTTTATCGTCCAGTCGCCAAATGACATTACACTAAGTAGATAAACACCACTGGAGGTAATGGACATGGCTTTTGAGCTAGTGGATGTACCAATGTCATTAGCTACAAGTCCAACCATATTACCCTGATTATCCATTAAATAGACTATAAAATTCATAGCAAATTTGCTATCATCAACATTTGAGGACTCAAACCTTACTAAGCCTGATTTTAGATAGAATGGTTGTGTTGCTCCATATCCCGATCCGGAAAGGGTAACGGGCACAGATTGGGCCGTTGTGTATCTTGGTTGTTCTACAACAACGTTCCATGAGCCGAATGAGGTAACATCTAATATGTAGTCGCCTGCCTTATCTATCTTCATTGGAGTAGCTGAATCCGATGTACCTATAGCGTTAGCGGCTAATCCAACTGTCTTACCGTTACTATCTAAAAGATTGATAATGAAGTTCATCGGAAATTGTCCGTCATCAACGTTCTTGGTATGGAATATTGTTAGCCCTTTTTCAAGGTGGAATTTTTCTGTTGCCTGGCTCTTAGAGCCCGAAAAAGTCATATCCGGTATTTGTGTTGGCGCAGGTGTAGGCGCTACGGTAGGCTTTGGCGTAGCTACTTGTGTAGGTGTTTGAGTCGGTGTCTGTGTCGGGTTTACGTTGTTATCACTCGTAGATGATGAGCTAGTACAGCCCACAACTGTCAGAATGCTTAAAACTAACATTATCACTAACAATGCGTTATACCTCAAGCGCCAACACTCCTAAATAAAATTTCTAATTATAGATATATAAGTTATTGGTACATGTGTAATCGCCTATGTTATTAGCTGTAAACACAGGCATAAGCACCCGTCGCAGATCTTTCCAGTTGAGGTGCATTAGTCAGGAACCGCTACAGACAACACAAACATTTAACCTACTGGTTATTTATTAGCTGCTTTGTTTAACATTAAGCACATACATTTAAGTTGGTTTTTCATGCCAATACGTCTCGTGGAATTCTAAATAATTCTTTATTAAATCTCGATCAAACTGTACATTCGTTGGAACAATATTTTTATTAAAAATTTCCAATCTACAGGTGCAGCCTGGTCGAAGCGGAGGTACAATTATATAAGGGCTATTGATATTCCAAATCTTCCCGTCTAAAGACCTGCAGGGACCCCATTCAAGGTCTTTCTTTGAAGCTTTAAATCTTATTAAATTGGCACCTTGCGCACGATAAATCGATAGATATGTACAATTGTTAATATCACGATAAAGAGTTTCTGCAAATACCTTGGCAGTAGTCTTATCAAGATCGATAAATTGGATTATTCGATCTCTTAGTTTTGCTATAGATTCACCCTGATTATAGCTTTCAATAACATTATCGATCAAATATTTTTTCTGCTCGTCTGTAAGCCAAGATATTTTTAATACTGTTGTTACAGTATTTTCTTTCATTAACTGAGTCCATCCTTTTCCAAAGATTTCTTGTTTTCGGGAATTATTAAACCATGCAAGTCGGTATTGATCATAGAGAAGCCCAGATTTTTCTTCAATTTGTATATTAAAACGAAGGTCTTTTACTAGCTCATCGAGCTCATTCTTCTCTAAAGGCGTGATCAATCTATCTGAAATCTGTCGATTTAATGTTAAATCGAGAATAGCTTTTATTTTAACACTTAATATTTTAGTAACAGTGTCTTCTGGAATTTTAAGGTCTTCAATTAATTTATACAGAAATTGGATTTCATCAGGGCTAACTTTTTTATCGACAAGAATTTTATCAATCTCATCTACTAACTTAGCCCTAATAATTTGTGAATGAATGCTATCAACATTATCAATCTTAAATATAGTTTTTAAATGTTCAAGATTGACTAATTCACTATCATCGATTCTATGATCTGATAAAGTATGGGTGAAGTACAATTTATATATAAGTGCCAGTTCATCAGGAAATTTACTAAATACGTTTATGCCATAGCTGTCATTGATTCTTTTAATATCAGTATCATGGACTTCTTTAACATCTTGAGTATTTGATAATAAATTGTTTATTTCTATCAGGCTATTTCTTGCATTTTGTTTACCAAGGAGATTTTGAAAAAAACTTTTGTTTTGCATCTGTTGAGGTTGGAAAGGAGCTACCACTAGGGATCACATCGCTTAACTATTAGTTAAACTCCTAAATGAATTTTATTATTATAAGTTATATAGTCGATGTTTAACCTTCATCTTGCTCATTCACAATATTTAAAATTGCCAGCAATGAGGCTTATTATGTGTTCCATTATGTGTTCCTAAAATCTTACCGTAGGGATTGAAGCCACAGACTTCCGAGGCATTAAGGATGCTGTTGTATTTATACTATATGGGGCAAACCGGTTTTTTTAAATATCAAATATTAGCACAATTTTAATATAATTCAAATTTTACTTAATATTTAATAGCTTGGAACACTAAAACTAGATTTGTATTCGCTGGTGAAACCAATGGATTTGGTATCAGGCATCTTCATAATAATTGCATTTATTGTTGGCTTTTTTATTGCTACTTCATTATTTTGGGCTTTTATTAAGAAAAAAGATCAAGAAATTAAAGCTCTTGCCGGAGAACTAAAAACTGAGTCAGAGCAAAAAGCTGCTGCTATTGAAAAAAGTAACAATGTAACAAGACTAGAAAATGAAGTAAAGGAAAAAATTGATTATATTTCTACTCTGGAAAGAGAAAATTCGTCTCTAAAGACTAAGATAGAAACCGAAGATGAGAAGCTTACTCAGGTCAATAATGCTAAACAACTGCTCATCGAAGCATTCAAAGCACTATCTGCTGACGCGTTAAGAAGTAATAACCAAGAATTTTTAGTTCTAGCTAAATCTACATTAGATGCTTATCAAGTTAGTGCAAAAGGTGATCTTGAACTAAAGCAGAAGGCGATTGATGATCTCGTAAAACCAATAAAAGACTCTTTGGGTAAGATCGATGAAAAAATTAGCCAAGATGTTGAAAATCGAAGAGTGTTAAATGCTAGTTTATCTGAGCAAATTAGATCTCTGGCATCTTCTGAGTCGCAACTATTAACTGAGACAGCAAATCTAGCAAAAGCCTTACGTAAACCTACAGTTAGAGGTCAATGGGGTGAAGTACAGTTAAAACGTACTGTGGAATTGTCGGGAATGGTAAAACATTGTGATTTTAACGAGCAAGTCCCTATTAGAAATGTTGATTGTGATTTAAGGCCGGATTTAATTGTATATCTACCGAATAATAAAAGCATTATCGTTGATTCAAAAACCCCTTTATCTGCATATTTAGAAGCTATTGAAGCTAAAGATGAAGATGAAAAAGTTATGAAATTGGACGAACATGCTAGCCAAGTTAAAACTCATGTTAACCAGCTCAGTAGCAAATCCTATTGGAACCAGTTGGAATGTACCCCAGAGTTTGTTGTGATGTTTCTCCCTGGAGAATCAATTTTTAGTGCTGCACTTGAGAGAGATCCAACACTCATTGAATATGGTGTTAATAATCATGTCATTATCGCTACACCTACTACACTGATTGCTTTACTTAAAGCAGTTGCATATGGCTGGAAGCAAGAGGATATTGCCAAGAATTCAAAAGAAATAAGTGAACTCGGAAAGGACCTCTATAGTAAGCTTAGGATTTTTAGTGATCATCTTATCAAAGTGGGAAAAAACTTGGATAAAGCTGTTGAATCCTATAATGATGCTATTGGTTCTCTTGAAATGCGTTTATTGAGTACTGCAAGGAAGTTTAAAGATTTGGAAGTATCAGTCGAAAAAGAGATCGAAGAAACGAAACAAATTGATCATAGAACACGCGTTATCCAAAGTGAGGAATTAATTGCTGATGGTGGCGACTCTAATTTAAAAAAGGATTTATCTAAAAAGGATTGATAAAACATTTTACGCAATTATATAGTTAACAGTCTTTCACCAAATTATTTAGAATAATCTATAAATAATGGTAAAGATGGCCCGTTCACTCGATCATCGAATTCTCGATGATTTCATTCCATGTTCTATCCTTTAAAAACCTGGCCATGTACAGTGTAAAAGGTATACAGACTGCGAGTGAAAGAATCGCCGATAGCCCCAAAATAACAATTCCGCCATTGTTGTACGTTTGCTGGTCTATGATCACTGGCATTACCTGTGAAATCGTTCCTATCACCAGATCTAAAACAAAAGCGATCACGGCTGCTAAAAGAATAGCTAACGTAAATGTACATACAAGGCCCGCAAAGATAGCGATTACATATCTTTCCAACTGCTTCATATGCTACACCGTATATACTGCAATCATGCTACTGATCAGCTATCGCATGTTATATTGTAAAATACGCGGGAAAGAAAATTAATCTTTGCCGTAAACTTCGGCCCCGGTAATGACATTTTATATTATGGCTACCGATTAATGACAATCCGGACTCATTATTAGCGGAATCCCGTATTAAAATAACTCACAGTCTACCTGATCCAGAGTATAGTATTTCTGGCCGCTCGCGCTGGTACTGACCGCAATATGATAATAGTCCAGCTGCTCTTGCGTCATTGTCGTCGGGTCGGGCGGCAGGCGTATTCGGAGGCCGATTTCATTCCGGCTGCTGTGGAGCAGGCCCCAGGAAAAAATGGTCATATACCTGATCTCTTCCGGTCCGCCGGGGCCGCAAATCGCGTAGGTATCGATGGCGTAAACGGCATCTGATTGGTCGCCGCCGGACAGGTCGGTATACTGCCATTGATTGAGCATGGTGGAAAACCGGTTTTTAGCTTTATCAGTTTGAGTATCCGGGCTGTGCATGACGGGCTTACTGGAAGAGTCCAGGACCATTTCTGGTGTGTATCTCGGCCACGTATTATCGTGCAGGCTGTCGGTTGCTGTTGATAACATGATCGCATAATAATCCTCCTGCCCGTGGAGATTCATCGTCGAGAAAGAACTCACGTCTAAGCTCTCGTCGATTCTGAGTGTAATGGTTTTCAAGCCGTTCGCCGACAGTAATCCGTAGCCTGATCTCGTGGCCCCGAAACCGGCAATTTTTATTGGCATTCTCCACCCGGTTTCAAACGGGCCTTTGAACCAGAATGCGTGGGGGGCCATCGAAACCGACATGACGTTGTAACTATCGCTTTTCAGGGGAAAGATACCACTCGACGTCTTGACCACTTTCGTCCAGACATAATAGGAAGCGTTTTCGCCTGGAATATTGGACGGATAATGTACGGGCGTTGTTATTACTGTTCCCGGGTCTTCCGATTTTAGGAGGACCGTATACAGTATGAACACTAATATTACGATAGCCAGCAGGGCAACGATTCGAAAAACCGGCTTTTTACCGAAAAATTTCTTAATATCCATACTATCACGAGACGCCAGCAGTCTGAATAAGGCCATTACAGGATATGGGCTTCCACAGGTAAATATTATCCTTCAGGTAATTATTAGCCGACCTTATATGATTACTGTTGTCCGAACTGCCCAAAAAAGCAGCGACAAACGCTCGGATGATAACGAGATGTCCTGCGTTTAAATCGCAGCGGGCCCATCATACATCTGGGGTATATGATAGCTCGAAAATCAGTTTTTTCTCATATTAATTAGCGAATATAAATTTATTCGATGGCTGGCAGCATGACCACGAACTTAGCGACCCATATGTTATCAGTGTTAATCGTGTAATGGTTTGCTATTCTAATGATTAATATATTAGTAATATTTATATTATAATTATGATATTAATATATTTAGCCTTAAATGGTTAACGATACACAGTCCACCCACCAAACGACAACTGACTACCAGTTTTAACACGAAGCGGCCAGTCACGGCGGGATCGCTAACCATCCTGAAGGGTCACAAAACAAGCCGGCCATGTCTCTGTTTTACCACCAGGACGTGATGGCCATGATATCACAAGGACAATGGAGGAACTACGATGAAGAAACTATGTGCGATGTTCGTCATCGCTATCATGCTACTTGCCGTCTTTCCGACGGCCGTCCTGCCATCAAGCGCAGCGGGGCCGCAGAAGACGGCGTTGACCATCAACACCCCGACCAACGTTTACTCCAAGCAGGCGTTCGCCATCACCGGCAAGCTCATTGCCGGCGCTGGCACGGGCGTTAGCGACATGTCGATCACCATACAAAAATCCACGAACGGCAAAACCTGGACCACCGTGGGTAACAGCGTAACCGACGCCGATGGGTACTACACGGTATCGACGAGCGAGGGCACCAGCGGGGTATACCTGTACCGGGCCTCGTTCGCGGGCAACAAGCTGTACAAGGCCGTGACATCGGCCCGAGTCAAAGTAGCCGTGGACTCCACGATCTTCACGGGTCTCACTCTTACCGCCTCGCCCGATACGATCTACCCGGGCGATTCGGTTAGTGCCGTAGCATGTTTGATGGACGGGACGGGTAATCCCATATCAGGAAAGTATATCCACTTCGACTTCGGCGGATGCTACCAGGCAGATGCCTTATGCGACGCCAGCGGGCACGCCTACTGCACGGCGGCGATCGCCGCAGACCCCGGCACAATTGCCATCGTGGCAACTTACGACGGCGGGTGGGGATACGCCCCGGCAACCAGCACAGCAACCGTGGAAGTGAAGGATAAGCCCCTCGTTGCCACCACGCTCACCCTCGACCAGCCTGGTGGTGCCACCGCTGGCCAGCCCATCACATTCACCGGCTCGCTCACGGCCGCAGATGGAGCGGTCATGTACGGCCAGGAGGTCCACGTCCAGGCGTACAATCCTGACACAGGACAATGGGACAACATCGCCATATCGAAAACCAACGGGCTGGGGGCCTTCACAGCCAGCGCCACCATAAGCATGCCGGGAACATGCCAGGTCTGGGCCGTGTACGACGGCGGAGACGGGTACGCCGGCGACACGAGCGACCCTAAAAACGTAGATGTGGAAAAAGCAAAACTCGCCACACCCTCCGACCTGGCGCCGCCAGATGGGAGTACGTATGTGAACGTGTACCCCCGGACTACGACCCTGTCTTGGAGCCCGGTGGAAGGTGCCGATAGCTATCTGGTCGAGATAGAATTTTACTCTCGCAGTAATAACGTCTGGATCAGCGGCGATCCTGTCACAGCGACCGGGACATCCTACACGTTCAATTTCCCTGGGGACCAGCCCGGCAGGTGGCGGGTTACCGCCCTGGACAGCACAGGACTCCGGATCGCCTCCGATCCGAGCGCCTGGTCAACCTTCGAGTACAAGTTCGATCCGTCCACAACACTCACGTTTGCGGTCGAACCCGTATGGATCTACCAAGGAGAGGACATAACCTTCAGTGGCAAACTCACCGACGTTAATGGAAATGGCATTGCGGGCAAAACCATTAAACTCCAGAGTCGTTATGTTGACGAAATCGGTTACATATGGAGGGATGTTCCCGGAGTGACCTTTCAAACGGACGGGTCAGGGGCATACACTGGCACCCTCACTCCATACTGGTGGCCCAACACGTATGAATTCCGGACGGTCTACGTGCACGAGATTGGAGTTGGATACAACGACGCCGTGAGCAACGTGGATACGCTGGAAATAAGGGAAAAGAAACTGGCCGCGCCCACGCTGGTGTCGCCGGAAAACGGGGCCGAGATCACGGATAACCAGGCGATCCTCAAGTGGAGCCCGGTTCCGAACGCCGACAGCTACGAGGTTTGCTATTGGGGCGGCATGATCCCGGAAATATATAAAACGGTGTACTCGACTGAATGCGCGATATCTGCTATCGAAGGTATGAATTATCGGGAATGGAAGGTGCGCGCGTTGGACAGCACAGGAGCCTGTATAGATTCTGAATGGAGTGCCATTAATCACTTCATTCTCGAGAAGCCGAAACTCGCCGCGGCCACGCTGGTGTCGCCAGTTGACAGGGGAGGATTCGATGCCTTCGCCACCACACTGACTTTCACATGGGAGCCCGTCCCGAACGCCGACACCTACGTGATAAACTTCATACCAGAGGATGGAATTCATGATTACATTTCCAGGACGGTAACAGAGACATCCTGTACGATCGACAACCCATCCGGAGGCTGGTACAGTGAATATGCATGGCAGGTGTCCGCCTACAACAGCGCGAACTTATATGCGGCCTCTTACAGCCCCTTATGGCACTTTACTATAGGGGGGATAATGTAAGTTTTAAAATTATCGAGGGCCGGGCATAAGCTCGGCTTTCTCTTTTTTTATCAATCAATAAACCTTTAGATAAGACATGGGCCACCTACTTAGTCGCATATTGCAGATTTATCATTTCACTTTCAGACTAATGTTAGCTTTATGCCCTAAGGCCCCTGCTTTAATGCAGGGGTTTAGGTTGGTGGAAGGGCCGTGTTTTTAATAAAAATGATCGAACTATTCTCAGACTGATACGTGGTCAATTCATCATTGAGCGTAATAGTTGTTTCTCTAATCCCGGTAATCTTTAATATGTAATGCCTGTCATCAATTTTATTCCAGGTGCCGGCAATTAAATTGCCTCTCCAGTTGTAACTCAATGTACCGTTCTCGAAGAACTCATTGTAGTCGAATTCTGTATTCGTGTCCGGCCCGTCTTCAGCTTAGAAAAAATGAAAGGCGGCGTGTTACCGCCGCGCTTGAATCTTTGTCTATGCCGTAGCCGCGTATGCGTTGACCAGGCCGAAGCCGTAGTATGTGTCCAGGCCGTCGGTGCCGAGGTCTATGGCCGTTCCGTCCAGCTGATTCCGGACACCTGCCGCGTTTGTGGTGCCATCGGCGATGATCAGGGCCGCGGTCCCCGCCACGTGGGGCGTCGCCATGCTCGTGCCGCTCAAGGTCGCGTAGCCGCCGCCCTTATAGGTCGATAAGACGCTCACGCCCGGGGCGGCAAGCTCCGCTTCGCTGCCGATGTTGCTGAACGACGCGACGGCGTCGGAACTATCGGTGGCCGTGACGACTATCACGGAGTCGTAAGCAGCCGGATAGCCGACGGGCCCGCCATATTCATTGCCTGCGTTGGGCCGGACTTGTGGATTTGCCCTAATTGTATCGTCGGAATGGTGAAATGGGGAATGGCGCATTTGTAGGATGTCGCTTGTTCCTGTCTAATACTGCTGTGCAGGTCCGCCCGGTCAAGTATGCGTTTCTT
>JAMPIU010000009.1 GCA_023667845.1 Dehalobacter sp.
GGATTTCCAATGCTTCATCAAGCTGTTTTTGGGTAATTGCTTCGGAATCAATAAATAATTGTCCAAGCTTTCTCATGTCAGCACTCATTTGAACATCTCCATTAACGATATTTGCCAGTTACTTTCTTCATTAAACAAATTATTCTGAAAACCATATTTTTATTGTATTATAGGAAGAAAGAAAAAGAAACAAATTTATCATGTGCTCCGCTAAAGTGGAATAACGTTCAGGAGTACAATTCATCAGAGGTGTGAAAAATGGATTTATTGGAGATTATCAGGACCAATGGGTATACAGTGGAAAGTGCGGCATATCTGATCCTTGCAGCTCTTCTTTTGCTGATCGCTTGGATTGATTTCAAAACAATGCTTATTCCCAATTGGTGTATCTTCCTGATTTTTCTTGCCGGGTTGTTTTTTGCTTTTTTCAGTCAGGAAATCTCCTGGGTGGATAGATTGATTGGATTTTTCTCCGCCGGCGGGCTCCTTTTTTTGATTGCAGTTTTATCCCATGGTGGAATTGGGGGCGGGGATATCAAGCTCATGGCTGCAGTAGGCTTCTATCTGGGCTGGAAACTGACCTTATGGGCTTTGTTTTCCGCCTCGATCCTGGGAGGATTTATCGGAGTGGGGATTCTGGCCATGGGAAAAGGAAATTTAAAAACAGAAATTCCTTATGGTCCCATTCTTGTTGCAGGCATTCTCAGCAGCATGCTTTTCGGAGAGAAGCTCATGAACTGGTATTTCAGCCTGCTGTAAGGTGTCCCTGTTTTACGTTGTAAATCGTAGAAAATTGTAGTAAACTTGTAAGGATGAAAACCGAATTTGTCCCGAAAGGACTGGGAATAGAGACGTGTCACATCCCAAACGAACCCTGTTTTTGATGGCTTTGGATGCCATCCTGATCAATTTGGCCTTATTTGGCAGCTTTTACCTTCGGTTTGAAGAAGGACTGCCTGATGAATATGTCAATACATATCTGATTGCAGCCTTGGTGGCCAGCATTGCTTTGCTGTTGTTATTTCATGTTTTTGGCTTATATAAAAATATCTGGCGTTATGCCAGCGTGGGAGAGCTTTTGTCCATTGTCTACGCAGTATCCGTAGGAGCAGCCATTGTGGCAGTCGCTGTTTATATCCTGGCACCCTTAAGGCTTCCTCACTCTGTCAGTGTCCTCTTTTGGTTATTGACCACCGTTCTGACCGGAGGGCTGCGCTTCAGTCAGCGGATGCGGCAGGAAAACTCCATCTTCGCAGTCAGGAACAAGGACCAGAAAAAAGTACTGATTATCGGAGCAGGGGATGCCGGGGTGCTGGCTCTACGGGAGCTGAAGAGAAGAGACTTCCGGGAAGGAATGCCTGTAGGTTTTATCGATGACAGCAAAAGCAAGATCAACCTTCACGTTCAGGGCTTTCCCGTGCTGGGAGCCAGGGAAGATATTCCGGAAATCGTGAAGGGGTATGATGTGGATGAAATTATTATCGCTATCCCCTCTGCCTCCGGAGATGCCATCCGGGAAATTGTGGAGATCTGCAAAGAAACCAAAGCAGCTTCGCTGAAAATCCTGCCCGGGGTACATGACATCCTAAGCGGTAAGATTACTGTCAGCGCTATCCGTGAAGTTCAGGTTGAAGATCTTCTGGGCCGGGATCCGGTATCGGTGGACTTGGAGGAAGTAGCCGGTTACCTGAAGAATCAGACCGTTCTGGTGACGGGAGCAGGGGGTTCTATTGGGTCGGAGCTTTGCAGGCAGATCGTGAGCTTTGCCCCAGCCAAACTGATCCTTACAGGTCATGGGGAAAACAGCATTTTTGAT